>JALVWW010000250.1 GCA_027023175.1 Campylobacterales bacterium | reverse complement strand
CAAAGATGAAAAGAGGTTGAAGCACGAACCCTAAATAAGAAAAATGCTTATTTACAGATCATCATGCTTTACTCGAATTTTTATCTTTAGCAAGCAGCTTTTGGATCTCCTTATCAAAGTCCGATTCAATTTTTTGCGTTTTATTAAATGCCTCATACTCATCATATGCTTTTTTCATAGCCTGTGTTCGTGAAATGGTTCCGTTGTTTGGGAGTATTTCGTATTCATTGAATTAAAGAAATTTAATCGCATCAAGATTATAAAACTTTGTTTGGTAGGTTTTGCCGTCTTCGGCAGTATGTGCAATTTTTGCACATACTGAATCTTCCTCCAATTCCCCACTTTCAAATATATTTTTCAAATGCTTTGTAATCACGGTTCTATCGACCCCAAAAAGCTCTGCAATTCTCTTTTGTGGCAACCATACCGTCTCATTATGCAAATAGGCTTCAATTTTGATGTCGCTGTTAGGTGTGGTATAGAGTAGAAACTCTGTAAGTTCATCTCGGATAGTGAGGTTTTTATGTTTCATCTCTCGCTCCTCTTATTTTCAACATACAGTACCACATTTTTGATGACCTGCTTTTGAATGGCGGAAGTTAGAGTCCCTATAAGCTTGTAGCCGGGTTGCTGTTTTTGGTTGGATATCTTTGTATCTGCCACTTTTTTCCTTCTGTTAACGTGCTACCTGCAACGCGTACACTAACCCTTCGTTCTTCATTCTTAACTGTGGCAAAGCCACTATGTTTCTAATTTCTAATTTCTAATTTTACTTGAATATAGCAGAGGTTTGGTGAAAATGGGTTGAAGCACGAACCTTAAATAAGAAAATCGCTTATTTAAGGATAATCGCTTAAGGTTTAATAACGTTTTATGCGTTTAAAATGTTCATATACGTATCATAACTAAAAAGCCTATTGCGTTGCCCGCCGGTTATTTCACGAACAATACCCATCTTTTCCAGCCTCTTTAAGGCATTTGCGATCGACGGATACGAAAGACCCGTAGCCGTACTGATACCTTTGATAGTTTCAATGGGACGATGTGTAAAACAATCCAAAATACGCAGCATACTATTGCCTCCCCTTCCGCCTTCTTTGGATATACGTGCCTGATCTTGTTGTATCTGCGCTACCAATTGTCGCGCTCTTGATACAGCATCCAGCGCAGTCTGCTCTACGCCCTCAAGGAAGAAATCGATCCATCGCTCCCAATCACCTTCTGCACGTACCCTATTGAGCAGATCATAATAATAACTGCGATGCTCTTTGAAGTAAAGACTCAAATACAACAGCGGCTGCGAAATCAAACCGTCATGATAGAGGATAAAAGAGATGAGCAATCTCCCCAAGCGTCCGTTCCCATCCAAAAAGGGGTGAATCGTCTCAAATTGCACATGTGCAAGAGCGGCCTTTATCAGTGTAGGATACGGCTGCGACCCATCGTGTAAAAACTTCTCCAGATCACTCATGCACTCCGATACCCGATGCGGTGGCGGGGGTACAAAAAAGGCATTGCCTGGGCGTGTACCTCCGATCCAATTTTGGCTCCGACGAAACTCTCCGGGCTGCTTGCTGCTGCCACGCCCGTGAGCGAGTAGTGTTGCGTGCATTTCTCGGATGAGTCGATTGGAAAGCGGAAACCCGTCATTAAGCCTCCTTATGCCGTGTTCCAGTGCTGCGACATATTGCGACACTTCAGTCACGTCATCCAACGGTACCCCTATGCTTCCTTCAACCTCATGTTCCAGCAGATCGTTAAGCGAAGATTGTGTGCCTTCTATCTGTGAAGAGAGCACTGCCTCTTTCCGTACATAAGCATAGAGAAAGATATCAGGATCGGGCAAAAGGAGTGTAATGCTATCGAGCTTGCCCAGCGCTATTGTGGCGCGCTCCAACAGCCGCTGTCTTGATGCATCCATGACAATCGGCTCACGCGGAGGCAAGGGCTCAGGCACAAACGCCTGCACCACCTCACCACCTGCACTACTGCGTTCATAGCTTCCGATACCTTCACGCTTCACGACATATCCTTTAATAAGAGATCTTCTTATTAAAGGATAACGCATTAAGGTTTAATAAGAGGTTACAATATATACTTGAAGGTTTGGTGAAAATGGGTTGAAGTATGAACGTTAAATAATGAAATCACCTATTAAAGGATAAAAGGTTGGTTATCCAATGTTACCAGATCATTTCAAAACCATTTTCTCGTTTACCTCATCATATCTATAATTTAAAATAGTTTCATTTTCCATCATCATTATAGCTTCATCTATTACACCCAATGGCACAATAAACCATTCTCTTGGCACTATACGTTGATTATTTTTATCATACAGATCAATATTTAAACAGACATGACCGAATATTTTATGCAATAGCTTTTCTAGTTTATCTGCATTTATATTGTAGCACCTATAACTAGCAACAAGCTCTACATCTTCATATAGATATGTTGCTTCATTTTTTGCATTTTTAAGTCTTTCTTTCACAGGAGCTGAAGAAAAACCAATTTTGTACAAATTATCTATATTTTTTATTTCTTTATTATTTGACTTTGATTTAACGACATAAACCCATCCAGTTGGAACATCATCCTCTTGCACACAATTAGCTTCCACAAACAAATTTTGAACATTTACCTCATTTGGTTCCGTAACCCTTTTACCACTTGCATAAAGCGATTTTCCCAAAGACCTATAAAGCATATTGCTCATTGTTGCATTTTCAAAGATAGCCCGTGTACGACCATCTTTCCTTCTGCGTGTATTTTTCCCAAGTTTTTTTGCATCCTCTCGTTGCATTTCTACTTCTTCTAAGTAAAGGAGCATGCCATCAAGCACATAAAATTGCCCTGGTTTTAAATGTTTCTCAACATCTTTAAATTCTTTAATTTTTCTAATCCCCTGTTTTAACTCCCTATGCACCTTGTGAAACATTGATTCATACAGAGCAAATTCCTCTTCCTCCATCTTTTGCCGTTTTGCTACATACTCTGTCTTGGCTCTATCCTGAGGATTGGGTGTGTGTTTGAATTTAAAAATATCCAACTCATCTCCGGTATCCAGTAGCCCCAAGTCATCATCATTAAGAACATCATCAATAGTGGGCTCTTCAATCTCAACATCGCCCAATAAATCATGTCTATCATAAGACTTTAATAATTTCTTGCTCTTCTCATCTTCTCTAAAGTTTTTTAATCTCGCCAAAAGCGTATATTCGGACATACTTGAAGCCTGAGGCTCTCTTCCGTTTTTATCGATAAAACTGTTGATCTCTTCAAAAGACTCAATGAGCCTATCTTCTTCAGATTTCACATTGGAGGATTTTGGTTTTACATCCAATAATCCAAAATCATCATCTTCAAAGATGTCATCCAAAGTCTTTTTACCCATTGAGCATCCTCTTTCTTTTTTGTTCTCGCAAAAAGACAAGAGCTTCTGCCATTCTTTTCTCTTTTTGATCGATTGATTGCAAACTTGGCTCTGTGCCTGTCTTTTTAACCCACTCTTTGATTTTAGTCCATAACAATATAGCCTCCTCTTCGGTCATCTCGATTTTTGTTGCTTGTATGTGATCATCGATTAGTTTTAGCATTTGAGTGGTAACGGATTTTGATAAGATTTCAAAAGCTTTTTGAAACGGATTGATTTGATCTATCAGGTCAACACGGATATCATCAATATTGACAAAACTTCCTGCCATACGTATAAACTTTTTATCACCTTCTTCCACGATTGTACTGTTTTTAATTACAGAATCCACAACGACATGTTGCCTTACCGCCTCTACATCTTCCTCATTTAAATCAGGATAAACCTCTCTGATAATTTTAGGTATCAAAACAGTATTAATCACTTCGGGTTCAATGTTTCCCGGCATTGCTTTGATCATTTGATCATCTTGCAATATTCTTGCTTTTAGATCATTGAGATCAGACTCTATAATATCTTTGGCTCTTTGAGAGGTTGGTAATTTAAAGCCGTGAATCTTGATTGTCTTATCATCTTTATCTTCTTTGTCATCCTCATCCAAATCTTTTGGTTTAAATTTAAAGTTGGGTGCCAATACTTGCTCCATAAGCAAAGAGGCAGTAATTGCTTTTAGCATATTGTTTACAGAGACTTTAACATCGTCATCTTCAGCATCAGGAGTAATGATAAGATTTGTAAATTGTGCATGGGTTTTATTTTCGCTATCTCTGGTTGCTCTTCCGATAATTTGGATGATCTCCGTTAAAGAGCTTCTATAGCCAATAGTCAGTGCATGCTCACAATAAGGCCAGTCAAACCCCTCTTTTGCCATGCCTAAAGCGATAATGATATCTATATCATCTACAGAATCTATCTGCCGTAAATAATTTGAGATTTTCTCTCTTGCTTTTGGATCGTCATTGACTAAATCCGCTACCTTTAACAATCGACCGGTTTTGTGGCTTCTGACATACAGTACACCCGTCTCTTCATCTTGATACTCCAGTTCACCCAACACATCGATGATGTGATTGACCTCTTCATATTTATCTTTTGATGATTCTGCAGAGTTTACATTTGGTATATGTACGATCGTCTTTTTGGACTCATCTAATACCTCTGCCAAAGCCGACATCTCTTTGTCCGGCTGTTTTTTGTAATATCTTCCGCTGTAGAAGTGATACCCGATGCCCAAAGATTTGAGGTATTCATACCCGTTTAACTGCTGATAATAGTTGTAGGTTATCTTGGTAAATTTTTCCTCATCTTCAGGCATAAGCACCGGTACGGCATCTCCTCTGAAGTAAGAGCCTGTCATCGCTACGATATGAGCATTTGACTTTGCCATGATGTTTTTGATCACCTCACCCAGTCTGTTATCGCCATCAGCTGAGACATGATGAAACTCATCTATGGCAAGTAGCGTATTATCAAACTTTTTTTCGTCTATTCCCTCAAAGGCAAATCGCAGGGTTGCATGGGTACAGATAAGTATCTCTTCGTTTTCATCTTCCATGAAGTTTAAAAATGCAGATACTTTGCTCTTCTCTTCACCAGGGGTACAGAGATTATATTTTGGATTGGGTCGCCAATCTTCAAAAAAACCGAACTTTTTAAGCTCAGTTGTTTCAAAAGATGCACCGATAGACTTTTCCGGTACGGCAACGATCACTTTCTTTATACCCTGATTTCTCAATTTATGCAAAGCGATAAACATCAAAGCCCTTGATTTTCCCGAAGCAGGCGGGGCTTTAAGCAGCAGGTACTGTGCTATTCTGCCTTCATAGGCTTTTTGTTGCATCTCACGCATACCAAGTTCATTGGTCTTTTTACTTTTCCCCGTTTGCTGGTATGTTACATGTACTAAATCCGCCATCTATTTTTCCTTCTTTTTTCTTGTTCTCTTCTGTTTGGCAAAGAGAGTCTCTTTTTTGCTCATCTCCTCATAGAGCCTAAAGAGATACTCTAACCGTTCCGTATCATTTTTAAACGGTTGTATCCTGTAGCATTTCTCGACTGCTTCATCCAACTCTTCATGTGCTTTTTTTAGGTGGCTTGGCATGGTATCTGGATTGTACATCCATGCCATCGTCTTGCCCGCATATTTTGCCCTGATATCCAAGATGGAAAAGACATAAAGTGCGAGGTTCTCTTTTTGTTTTGTACTTATCTCAGGGAATGGAAATGTGTTGTAGCAAAGCTTTGCCGAATATCTATAACGAGTTTCTAATTTACCACCAACAGCTCTTACCCATACCATATGCATTCGTGAAGTAATTACGGCAAAGAGCCATGGTTCTTCAGTTGCAACGATTAAGTTTGAATTATTCGCTTTGTATTGAGCATCAAAATAGCCGATTGGAATATAGTCTCTATTTTCAGAAGAGTGTGCTGGTATAAGTATAAAACTTTTATTAGCAGGTTGAGTTATCTGTGCAAATAAATGAGGTATGTCAGCCAAATGTGGTCGAGATGAATTTATACGAACTTTATAGTTGTTATCAACCCTTTCTTTTACAAGTGGTAACTTTTCATACTCTTTTTTTGGAACATCTTCTAGCCATAAGCAATATCTATTTTTTCCATTTAAAAATTCATGTGCAGATAGTATAGGTTTAATCCATTTTTCTGCTTTGGGTTCTTTTTTCAAAAATTCTTTTTTCTCTTCTTCTGTAAACAACAAATTTCCGTTATCTGCTGGCATATTGCCAAAATTCATTTCTGGAAAATTTGAAATTGGTTTTTCTTGCTTTTGAACTATAATATTTGATGCTTCCACCAAATACGGATTGATATTTTTAGCTTCTTTCTTGAACTTATCTTTAAAAAGATATTTTGGCTTATTGCTCACATTTCTAAGCCCAACGATTATAACGGTGACTCCTGCATTTCCTTTGGCATTGTTTTTCCATTTAAATGACTGATATGCAAAATCTATCTCTATTTTCTCATTGAGTACTCTACTCCATGTTATGGCAACTTGCTCACCTTGACAAATAGAGTTTGTCGATACAAATGCACATTTTGCATTGTAACCTTCTATATATCTTGCTCCTTTGTAAAACCAAGCAGATATGTAATCTAAACTTTTATAATCTTTTTGAAAAACAAACTTCAAATCATCTTTTTGCTCTTTATTTTGTCTTCTGCTTCCTAAATAAGGTGGGTTCCCAATCACATATACCTCATCAGTTTCGTTTATTGGGCAAACCTCCTTCCACTCTATCCTAGTAGCGTTACCTTGAACAATAGTACCCGACTGTTTCAAAGGGATGATAGATTTTGCTTCCGTATAGCCAGATAACTGCTCCTCGAAGTACTGATTCATCTGATGCTCTGCAAGCCAAAGTGAAAGGATGGCTATCTCATGGGCAAAGTCGTCTATCTCTATGCCGTAAAACTGCTCCAACGATATAACACTGTCTATGAGCAGGTGCGACTGCTCCAACTCGATGATCTGTTGCAGTATCTTCACCTCTAAAACCCGTATCTCTTTATAAGTAATGATCAAAAAGTTCCCGCTACCGCATGCCGGATCAAAAAACTTGATTTTGGAAATTCTTTTGAGAAGATTTTGCAGTTTTTTGACACTTCCTTTTGACTTTTCAAACTCCTCATAGAGTGCATCCAAAAACAGAGGTCTAATGAGCTTCAAGATATTTGGCACCGAGGTATAGTGCATGCCTAGATCACTACGATACTCATCTATCACAACTGCCTGTATCATAGAACCAAAAATATCCGGATTGATATTTCTCCAGTCAAGTTCGCCAAGATCTATAAGTACTTTTCTGGCTTTGGCAGAAAAATGAGGCACTTCAATATCATCCCTAAAAAGACCACCATTTACATAAGGAAACTTCGTAAGGTATACGGCAAATCCGTTAGAATTTTGGGTATTGAACCTTTTAAAAAGTTCCGATAGAAATATATGCGTATCGCTACCGTCAGCAGCTGTATGTTGTGCCAAAGTATCGGTAAAGATACTCTCCTCTTCAAATATACCTGTGTCTTCTGCAAAATAACAAAACAGAAGCCGCGACAAAAATACATTAAGATGGTGAATGCTCTCTTTTGAATGATAAATTGTAGGATTTTCCTCACGCAAAAGATCATATAGCGTAGCCATTTTATAAGCAGCATTCCTATCTGCTTCGTTATCATTGCTTGCATGGTACACTTCACTCCCTGCAAGAGGCAAAAAGAAGCTAAAATATTTTGACAGTTCTTTTAAAGGTATATCCAAATTTCTACCAAGCTTTAAATCTCTTGCAACAAGCTGCTTATAGTCCGTAACAATAACAAATCGAGGTTTGTGTTTTAAGATCTGATCATCTTTAGATACATCTTCAATGGTAGTTAAAAGCTCTTTCTCATCTACAACTTTGAAAAATATCTTCTTTTTATATAAAACTTCATTCTCATTTTTAGAAAGATTGAAATCACCTTTTTTCAAACGAGTAACAGAGGTTTTTGACACACCATAGGATAGGAGGAAGTCGTAGATAAATTCATCTTCAGAGAAGTTGTTTATTATGTTTTGTATATTGTGTTCTATCTCTTTTGTATCCATTATTCAATTCCGAAAAAATAGAGATAATGACATAAACGATTTTCTAACGTATTGTATTCTCTGTTGGTAAAAAATTTTGAACTCACTCCCCACATCCTAGCTGCTAAGTTACAAGTATTTTACCATAGTGAACTTTGAATAGAAGTCTATCCGATGTTTACTCACCCCACCCTCTCCAAAACCCGCACACTCTGATCAGGGTTGAGGTTTTAGGGTTAAGAATTAAGGGGTTAGATGTTTATATATTCTTGACTTTGCTTTTGTGATAGTTGCTTCGTCCGTTGATCATTTTCCATATTTCATTGAGTCTTTTGATCCATTCAAAGTCTATCCTCTTCAAGCGGTTCTCTCGCAGCTACTTTGTTTAACACATCCAATGCATGCT
>JALVWW010000249.1 GCA_027023175.1 Campylobacterales bacterium | reverse complement strand
TATAAATATAAAATTACTTTTTCATATTTTAAAGGCGGCAGTGCTTTCAATCAAGTAGCTGAAAAAAAGGATGGATTGTATGCGAAATTCAATTTTACTTACTATTGGTAGTATATTTTTATTATTTGGCTGTGCCAACCTTGATGTCGCACAAAAAGCCTATCAAAAAGGTGACTACAATACTTCTGTTTCCATATATAATCAATGGGCAAAAAGAGGTTTTCCAAAAGCTCAACTAAAACTGGCCACAATGGCAAACGAGGGAATCATCAAAGCTTCACCCAAATACATCATAAGCAATGCATTATCAGCTTATAAAAAAGGATATAAAAAAGCAGCCAATATTATTTTTTACAATTATTACAAAATCGGAAACTTTAAAAAAGCAAGCTATTGGCTTAAAAAAGTAATTTTTGATACTATGGATTTAAAAACCTGTGATGTATATTTGGTGTTTTTACAAAAGCATATCGATAATTTAAAGTTTCAGAGACAATACTTAAAATCCATAGAATCATATGCGATAAAATCCAAGAATCCAAAAGTGCTTTATGCTTTGGGAAAATTTTATGAAGACAGTACATTTGTAAATTTTCAAAAAAGTAAAAGATATTATAAACTCTCTTTTCAAAAGGGTTTTATCCCTGCAGGGATAAAATTGGGACTTTTGTATATTTATAAGTTAAACAAACCAAGAAAAGGAATAAAATTATTACAAAAACTTTCCAACCAGGACAATGGCACAAGTGCATACAACATAGCCTTATACCTCTTGAGCCAAATGAAACAAGAGTTGCAAAAACTTAATACACCCTGTATATCATTCTATTTTAAAACACCAAAAGAGTTTTTTACAAAAAAAATCAAAGCAAAACTTTTCCAAAATATATTTCTCAAAAAAAATGTTGCCCCCTGGCTTCTATACGCATACAAAAGAGGATATATCGCAGGAAAACTAAAACTTATCTCTTTGGATGCGAAAGCAAAAAATTTTAACAAAAAAGATAATCTCTCCGGCATGGGCCTAAAAGAAGCTATCAGTTTTCTTGAACAATTAGATATCTTTAAAGCAAAAATGATTTTAGCTCAAATCTATGAGAGTTATCCCAACTTGCATCAATTATCAAAAGCAAAAATCATTTATGAAGAGTATGAAAATATAAACAAATTAGATGCCTACTGGCATTTGTATCAATTTTATAAAAGATTTTATCAAAATGGAAGAGCAAAAGATTATTACCTAAACTATCTTGTTTCACATAATTTTGAACCTGCAAAAATAGAAAAAGCATATTTTGATATCTTAAACAAAAAAGATATAGAAAACAATATGAATATATTACAATTTTATTCTGAACAAAAAAATATTTTGGCTCTTACATATTTGTCCTCCATATATGCCATAGACAACAAACTGAATGACAACAGACTAACTCTACATAAGTTATGCAAAGTGTCATCCCCTTTGAATTCTTCACTTGATATGAAAATAGCCAAATTATATCTCAAAGAAAACAAATTAATAAAAAGTGCAACCATATACCAGTATTATGCAAAAGAGTTTCCAAATGCCGCATACTCACTTTCAAAAATTTACAACACCCTAAATGAGTGTAAAAAATATCTTTATTGGCTTGAAGCTGCAAAAAACAATGGTCTCAAACAGGCGGAACTTGAGTATGCCAAGCTTATATTAAAAGGCAAGATAGATGGAAATTTATCAAAAGCTGTCTCTATCATAAAACAGTATGCCACAAACAATGACCCGATTTCTTTGGTCTTTTTAGGCAATCTGTATAAAAACGGCATAGCTGTCAAGTTTGACCCTGAAAAAGCAAAAAAATACTATCAAAAAGCGATC
>JALVWW010000248.1 GCA_027023175.1 Campylobacterales bacterium | reverse complement strand
AAAACTTTACCGTCGCCTATTTCATTTTTTAGTTTTTCTATCTGCTCTTTTGCAAAACTTCCCATATTCCAAGTGCTTTCACACCCACAGATATATTTGGCAAAGTTTTTAAGCATTTTTGAGCCGTATTCACTGTGATGAACTTCAGGATGAAATTGAAAAGCATACACTTTTTTATCATCATTGGCTATAGCCGCATAAGGTGAATTTTCACTGTGAGCTATCTTTTTGAAACCTTCAGGTAGTTTTTCAACTCTGTCACCATGACTCATCCAAACTGTCTGCTCTTTTGGGGTATCTTTAAAGACAGGGTGCTCTTCACATACTAAAGTAGCTTTGCCATATTCATGAGAGTTTGCCGGTACTACTTCTCCGCCAAAATACTGAACGATAAGCTGCATCCCGTAGCAGATACCGAGCACAGGGATACCAAGCTCAAAAACTTTACTATCAGGATGATAAGCATCTTTGGCATAGACCGAAGCCGGACCGCCTGAGAGTATAATGCCGCTTGGATTTTTGGCTTTAATTTTATCTATATCTTCATTGTAGGGAACAATTTCTGAATACACTCCGTTTTCTCTAAGTTTTCTAGCAATTAACTGAGTATATTGTGACCCAAAATCCAAAACTATTATCGGCACATTTTTCATCTATATCCTTTTTTATTTTTAATAAATTCCAAGTATCTCAAACTGTACATACCAAATGACTATACTTACTATATATCCTGCAAGTATTGTCCATGCATACTTCATATGGGCACCGAAAGTATATATACCTCTTATCTTGCCCATTACTCCAACTCCGGCAGCACTTCCAAAGCTTATGAGACTTCCTCCGATACCTGCTGTCATGGTTACGAGCATCCATTGTGCATCATCCATAGGTGGATTGGCTTTTAAGATAGCACTCATTACAGGAACATTATCTATAATGGCAGATACAAAACCTACTCCAACATTTCCTGCTGTATTTCCTATAATATCATATAATTTTACAACATACTCTAGATAACCCAAAAAGTGTAAAGCACCAACTGCTGAAAGGATACCAAAAAAGAAAAAGAGAGTATCATGCTCAACTTTTTCCATATTTACATAAACATTGTAAGGGTCGTCACAACTCTTTTTTATCCTGTATGAATGAACTTTTAAAAGTGACAACCCAAACATCATTCCCCATGCAGGTGTAAAGTGGAAAAAAGTATGTGAAAATACTGCAACCATAATAGTAAAAACACCAAGATATATAACTGTCTTTGCTCCCGGTTTCAATTCAGGCTTATAAGTTGTATTTATATCAAAATGTGGCTGTCCTTCAGGAACAAAGCGACTTAGTAAAAATGCTGTCAACCACCATCCGACTATTGCCGCAGGAAAAAGTGCCAAAAAGTCTATAACCGTACCTTTTTCAGCCGTCCATGCCATCAAAGTTGTAATGTCTCCAAAAGGACTCCATGCTCCACCGGCATTTGCCGCAACTACTATATTTATAGCACCCGGGACCAAAAACTCTTTGTGGGTTCTGTCTATCGTGACCAAAACAGTTGAAAGTATCAAAGCAGTTGTCAAGTTATCAGCCACAGGTGAGATAAAAAATGCCAAAAGTCCTGTTATCCAGTATATCTTTTTATAAGTATAGCCTTTTGAAATAAGCTTATACTTTAAAACTTCAAATACATTTCTCTCTATCATTGTTTCTATGTAAGTCATAGCAACAAACAAAAAGAAAAAGATTTCGGAGATTTCAAGTATAAGTTTGCCGAGTTCTTCATGCAGATAGTCTAGCTTCATACCGTTTATAGCGTAATAAAACCCTATCAACATAAACATCAAAGTACCTATAAAAAGAGCCGGCTT
>JALVWW010000247.1 GCA_027023175.1 Campylobacterales bacterium | reverse complement strand
AGTGCTACAATCTCACCTTTTTTTACCTCTATATTTATATCTTTGAGTGCTAAAATCTGTCCGTAACTAAAAGATAAATTTTTTATTTTCAAAAGGTCATCCATATTTCTTACCACCTTACCACCTTTACCCCTATTCCCCTCTCTTTTGCCAAGATAAGCATTTATCACATTTTCATCATTGGCTATCTCCAAAGGAGTGCCTTCAGCCAATTTTTTACCAAAATTAACAACCGTTATCTTATCTGAGATTTGCATTACCATCTTCATGTCATGTTCTACTAAAATGATAGTAATCCCCTCATTTGCCAACTCTTTTATGATCTGAGATATTTCTGCTGTCTCTTTTGGATTTAGCCCGGCTACCGGCTCATCAAAAAGGATAAGTCTAGGTTTTGTTGCCAAGGCTCTAATTATCTCAAGCTTTTTAAGAACCCCATAAGAAAGAGAGTCAGCTTTTTTATATGCTATATCTTCAAGTGAAAACATTTTTAGATACTTCATTGCTTCATACTCATACTTTTGCTCATCTTCTCTTATCTTTTTGGAGTTTAGACATGAGAGGATAAAGTTTTTATTTAAAAACCTGTGAAATCCAAGCATTATATTTTCCAATGCACTCATCTCTTTACAAATTTCCAGGTGCTGAAAAGTTCTGCATACTCCTTTGTGAACCAGCTTATTCATGGGAAGATTTGTTATATTTTCTCGTTTTCCGTGTACTATCTCTTCTATATCATCTTTTAGATATGTTTCACCCTCTTTTTTTAGATAAATTTCACCTGAAGTTACTTTATAAACACCTGTTATCATATTGACCAAAGTTGTTTTACCTGCACCGTTTGGTCCTATGATAGAGTGAATAGTGCCGCTTTTTACATCAAAACTAAGATCATCCACGGCCTTCAATCCGCCAAATCTTTTAGAAAGCTCTCTAACTACCAGCACTTTTTTGTCCTATTTTATCAAAAAGTGAAATAATCCCTTTTGGCATAAACATCATTACAACTATGATAATGATACCGTATATCAATGTTTGATAATCTTCCAAAGAAGTTAAAAACTGTGGAAGAATAGTGAGTATAACCGCTCCTACTAATGCTCCATAAATTCTACCGATCCCTCCAAAAACAACCATTACGACCAACTCTATAGATCTATTGAAACTGGCTTCAGCCGGACTTATAAAACCCGAAAAAAAGGCATACATACTTCCTGCCACAACCGCGATAACAACAGAGATTACAAAAACATAACTTTTATATTTTGCTACATCAGCCCCTACACTTGCAACTGCCGTAGTTGAGTCATGGATACCTCTTAAAACTCTTCCATAAGGCGATTTGATAAGATTTTTAAGAGCTATTATGAGTAAAACAAGCATAATAGAGCTTAGAATATACCATTTGATATTGCTATCAAACTCAAACCCAAACACTTTAAACACATCAACCCCCATACCATCTGGTCCGCCTGTTAAGTCACTTTGGGCATTTATAGCTATATAGATGATAACCCCTACACCAAGTGTCGCCATAGCCAAGTAGTGTCCCTCAAGCTTTAGTATCGGTTTTGAAATGACATAAGCGAAAATACTCATAAAAATGATAGCTATCAAAAGTGACAACATAGGTGATATAGAATATTTCGATGAAAGTATAACAGATATATAAGCCCCAAGTGCCGCAAATCCGCCATGCCCCAAGCTTATCTGCCCCGCATACCCTATCAAGAGATTGAGCCCTATGCAGATGATAGCATTGAGTATGCAAAGCACGGCAATCTCATAGTAAAAGTCATTTGTCATAGCAAATGCCACAATAACCAAAACAAGAGTAAGTAAAACTATATCAATATTTCTTTTTATCATTACCA
>JALVWW010000246.1 GCA_027023175.1 Campylobacterales bacterium | reverse complement strand
CCAAGACTCAATAAAAGAGAAGATGAATACGGCAAAGATAAGACTCTCTTTTTAAAAAGAGTCCTTGAAGCGTTTAGGGAAACTGACGGTATCATCAAATCAGCCAGGATAAGCGGTAGTGAGTTTGTAGAGGGAGGATGGCAGCCAAAAGATAATAAAGTTATCATCGACCTTGTAAAAGATGCGGGATTTGATATGATACATTGCGGTTTCGGTAACTCTTGTGATACTCCGCCTTGGTACTACTCTCACATGGCTTTGCCGAAAGAGAAACCTTTTGAAGTGTTAAAAGCTATAAAAAGTATAAGTGATTTGCCGGTAATTGCAGTCGGTAGGATGGAGAGTATTGAGACTTTAAAGCGTTTGGTAGATGAAAAGTTGGCTGATTTTGTAGCTTTTGGAAGGGGTATCGTAGCTGATAATAAGCTTGTAAAAAAATTAGTCCAAAAAAGATATGATGAGATTGATTATTGCGGGTATTGTTTGCAAGGGTGTTTGTATAATGTAAAAAGAGGTATAGGTTTAGGCTGTATTATCAATCCTGAAGTTGATAAAGCTCCTCTAAAAAAGACAAATCATCCAAAAAGAGTGGCAGTTGTAGGAGCGGGACCGGCAGGAATATCCGCGGCTCTAACACTAACAAAACTTGGGCATAATGTAACACTTTTTGAAAAAGAGCAAAATATAGGGGGTAATTTTCTCTTAGCACCTCTTGCAAAAGGCAAAGAGAGCATGAAAAGACCGTTAGATAGTTTGATAAAAAAGGCAAAAAGAGTTATAAGTGATATTCAAACAGGGGTAAATTTAGAAAAAATTGATTTTAAAAGTTTTGATACTGTTTTTGTAGCAGCCGGATCAAAACAGTTTGTGCCAACTATAAAAGGCATGGAAAATGAAAATGCCATAACAAGCTTGGAGTATTTCAAAGGTCAAAAAAGCATATCAGGTAAAAGAGTACTTATTATCGGAGCAGGTATGGTTGGCATGGAAGCGGCGGAAAATCTAGTAAGCGAAGGCAAAGAAGTAGTCATCACAAAAAGAGGTGAAGATATAGCAAACGACATGGAGCCCATCACCAAAAAACTTATGATGATACGACTGAAGGATAAAGATATAAAAATTTTAACAAAAACCAAAATACTCTCTTTTGAAAAAGATGGAGTTTTGTATGAGAAAGATAATAAGATAGACAAAATGCCAAAGTTTGACACTATTATTTTTGCCACCGGGCTTGTAAGTGATGAGAGTGCTAAGGAGTATTTAGATACTCTTGGTGTCTCATATAAACTTATCGGTGATGCTAAAAATGTTGCCAATATTTATGAGGCGACTAAGGATGGATATGAAGTGACTTTGAGTATTGATGGGTAAAACCATCAATACTCTATAATTTTTCTAATTTGTATATATTTTAAAGGTCTATTGCTAAATTTTACTATTTTTCTTCCATTGTAGTATGCGATATTTTTATATCTAGTGATAACTCTATCGCTTGATTCGCTATATTTTGTTACGCATTTTCTTACGGTTTTATATCCGCTTGTGTAACTTCTTCTGTGCTGATTTCTTGATAAATTTTTACCTACAAGCGTACCTATGATGGCCCCTCCGACAGTTGCGGCGGTTTTTCCGCTCCCTCCTCCTACTTGATGACCCAGTATTCCCCCGGCAACTCCTCCTATAAGTGCACCGAAGTTATCATCTATAGTGTTACCTCTATCATCATAATAACTTTGAACAGGCACTTGTTCATCCCAACACTCTTGATAGGGAACTCTTTTTATGACATTTCTATATATAGGTTTACTTCGTACAACTTCCGCTCTATCTTGGATAATAAAACTCTCTGCATTCAAACTAAGCCCTATACCTGCCA
>JALVWW010000245.1 GCA_027023175.1 Campylobacterales bacterium | reverse complement strand
AGAGCCAAAGCTTTTGGGATGGATGTTATCGCGTATGACCCTTATATTGACCCGAAAAAAGCGATAGATCTTGGTGTAAAATATACTGAAAACTTTGATGATATTTTAGCTTGTGATTTTATTACGATTCATACTCCAAAAAACAAAGAAACCATTGATATGATTTCTTACGATGAAATTAAAAAGATGAAAGATGGAGTAAGACTTGTAAACTGTGCTAGAGGCGGGCTTTATAATGAAGATGCACTTTATGAGAATATAAAAAGCGGTAAGATTGCTTATGCCGGTATCGATGTATTTGCAAAAGAGCCTGCAACAGACAACAAGCTTTTGGATATTGAAAATATCTCAGTTACTCCACATCTTGGAGCAAATACATATGAATCTCAGGAAAAAATAGCGACCCAGGCTGCTGAACAGGCTATTTGTGCCGCAAGAGGAAGCTCTTATCCAAATGCTCTCAATCTTCCGATAGATGAAACCAAAATGCCTACATTTGTAAAGCCCTATTTGGAACTAATGCAAAAAATGGGTTCTCTTGCAGCCCAGGTAAACAAAGCTCCTATCAGAACCATAAAAGTTGTAGCTGAAGGTGATATATCTGAGTATCTTGACTCATTGCTCACTTTTGCGATAGTAGGTAGTCTCGGAGAATTTATGGGCGAACAAATTAATTATGTAAATGCTGAGTTTGTAGCAAAAGAAAAAGGGATAAAAACCGTTACAGAGATTTCCAAGGGTGACAGTGCTTATAAAAACAGAATTGATATATATCTTAGCACAAATAAGGGTACCATTGAGATAAGTGGTACGGCTTTTGGTGATGATATACAAAGAGTTGTCAAATTTGATGGATTTAGTTTGGATGTCGAGCCTAAAGGAAAAATGATCATATTTAAAAATACCGATGTACCGGGTGTTATCGGTGACATAGGTACTATTTTGGCTAAAAACGGTATCAATATAGCAGACTTTAGACTCGGCAGAAATAACAAATCTCAAGCACTTGCAGTTATTTTGGTCGACAATACGGTTACAAAAGAGATATTGTCGCAACTGTCACAACTGAGTGCCTGTATCGATGTATCTTATGTAATATTATAATTTATATAATATTATCTTATAATTATTGTTTATTAGATATTAAGTTGTAACTTTATATAATTCAACCTTTTTAAGGAGGGTTTATGAGAATTTTTTTAACTTTTTTGGTTTTTATTTCATCTGTTTTTGCAATTCAGTCAAATTTGACTTTAAATGAGGCTATTTTACTTTTAAAAAGAAATAGCTCAAGCATTAAAATAGCAAAATTCGATGAAAAAATAGCCAAATTTAAAACAAGGATTGCCAAGAGCTATAACTATGGTAATCTTGACTATACTCTAAATGCTATCAGAAGTAATGATGCAGGAAATGTTTTTGGTTTTAAACTTCAAAGCAGAGAGGCTACTTTTAGAGATTTTGGTTTTAGTGATTTTTTAGGAGGTGTGGGGCAAGCACTTAGCATGGCAGGCGGTGATTTTGGAACATTTACAAATATTATGTCAAATCCTGCTATGCAGGATCAACTTTTAGATACAGCTCCAGATGATCTAAACTACCCCGGATACAGAAATCATTTTCAAAATAAACTTACATACCAAGTTCCTATTTTTACCGGATACAAGCTGACTCAGTATAAAATAATTATGAAAGATATGGAAAAACTATCAAAACTTGATACAAAAAAGATAATCAATGAAGAGATATATCAAACAAAAAAGACTTTTTATAATATCTCTCTTGTTGAAAATTATATAAAACACTTAAAAAAGTTAAAACAAAATATAGATAAACTTGAAGATATAATACGAGCTTTCAAAAAAGAGGGATATGCAAAAGATACTGACATATTGGAAGTCCAGGCAAAAAGAGCAAGTGTGCTTAGTTACTTGAACCAGGCAAAACTAAACAGGGACTTGGCATATCAATATCTTGAATTTTTAATAGGTGAAAAAGTAAGCTCTATTTCTCATGTAAATGAACTTGCTCCTCTTCCAAAAGAGAGTATTAACGAGTTGGTAAGTAAAACTTTAGACCTAAAGATGGCAAAACTTGGTTATAAAATTACCAAAGAAAATATAAAGCTTAAAAAAAG
Source organism: Campylobacterales bacterium (assembly GCA_027023175.1). GTDB lineage: Bacteria > Campylobacterota > Campylobacteria > Campylobacterales > JALSKU01 > JALSKU01. Next base: position 6,378 of record JALVWW010000245.1, on the reverse strand, counting down.
TGCATACTATCCTATGATAGGTGCTTTTGGTGAATTTTCTAGTGCTGATGATAAGCCTTTTAATGATTTTATAAAACATGATAGTGTTACATTTGGGGCTCAACTCAAGTGGAATTTATTTGACGGCGGTAAAAAATCTGCTGAATTTCAAGAAGCAAAAGTAAAACATATGCAAATGGCTGAAAAATTATCTCTTGCCAAAAAAGGTTTAGCTCTAAAAATAAGACAAATAATTACCGAAGTTAAGAGCAAAGACTATGATGTAAAAGCAAAGCAAAAAGAGTTTGAATTTACAAAAAAAGTTTTTGAACAGTATGAAGGAAAGTATAAAGAGGGGCTTGAAAAAATAAGTGATGTGCTTATCAAACACTCTCAAGAGATACAGGCACTTTTAGAGCTTTTAAAAGTTAAAACAGTAAGAAATCAAAAAGTTTTTGAATTAGAAAAATTATTGGAGGGAAAATAGTATGAAAAAGATTTTATTGTCTCTATTTTTGTTTGCAGTTTTATTAAACGCAACAGATATAAAACTTTCAGGTACTGTCGTGAGCGACGATACCAAAATGATAGCAAGTAGATTTATGGGTTTTGTAAAAAATGTATATGTAGATGAGGGCGATTATGTAAAAAAAGGAAAGCTTCTATATGAAATTGACTCAAAAGAGATAGATTTGGCAAAATCACAAGTAGAACTTGCCATATCACAAGCCCAACTTGCAGTCCAAATGAATCAAAATATGTACAATAATGCTCACTTGAATGCACTAAGATACAAAAGATTGTTTAAAAAAGGATTTGTATCCAAATATGATATGGAAAATATGCAGCTTATGGAAAAAAATACCAAAGATATGGTAAAAATTGCTAAAAAGCAGTTGGCTCAAGCAAAAGCAAAATTAAAAGAAGTTTTACACCAGTATGAATATTTGAAATTAAAAGCACCGAACGATGGTGTAATTATACAAAAAAATATCAAAGTAGGACAAATTGCAATTCCAGGTATGCCGGCACTCATACTTACTTCACTGAATGATTTAAAGATTGTTATACAAATAGGTGAGAGTAATTTAAAAAATATACATATAGGACAAAAAGTTAATGTTAACATTCCTTCAATAGGCTTTAAAACAGAGGGAAAGATAGCTTCCATCATTCCTGCAGCCAATCCTATGACACATAAATTCAAGGTAAAAATTTCTTTCAAAAAAGATAAAACAAATGAAATTATACCGGGAATGTATGCTGAAGTTAAAATGAAGTAGGGGTTATTGATGGAAAAAGAGAATGATATAAAATATAAACCGAAAGATTATGCCGGAAAGTTAGCACTTTCATTTTTACACAATCCTCTAACGGCGATGTTGGCGGTATTTATACTTGCTATCGGCTATCTTTCACTTGAAATAATGCCAAGAGAGGAGGATCCTCAGATAGCTATAAGCGGTGGTGCTATCATAGTTCCATTGCCGGGAGCTACTCCTAAAGAGATAGAGAATGTTATCATAAAACCGCTAGAGCAGAGGATAAGAGAAATTTCAGGAGTTGAGCATATATACGGTATGGCTATGCATAATGTAGGTATCGTAAATGTGCAGTATTATATAGGTCAAAATAGACAAATATCAAACCTAAAACTTTATGATAAAGTAATGCAGCATATGGATGAGTTGCCAAAAAATGCAATGCAGCCTATTGTAAAACCTTTTGATATAGATATTGACATACCAATTCTTAGTTTCGCATTTTATAAAAAAGATAAAAAGTTAAGCGATGCAAAACTTTTTAAATTGGTAAAAGATATACAGTATCAATTAAACGGTATAAAAAATGTTTCAAAAATAGAGTTAAAAGGTGCTCATAAAAGACAATTTAATATCTTGGTGGATTTAAATAAACTAAAAGGGTATCATCTCTCTTTGGGGCAAGTTATGAAAGCTGTAAGTTCTATTGCCAAAGAGGTTCCAGAGGTTAAAAATAGAACTAAAGATAAGAAAATAGTTATATTTGGTGTGCCAAATGCTATACAAAGCGTAGAAGATGTTAAAAATATTATGGTTGCAAATTATATGAACTCTCCAATATATGTCAAAGATATTGCAAAAGTTGAAGATGGCATAGATATACAAAATTTTAAACAGGCTAATATTTGGACAAAAGATTTGAAAAATGATATGCCTCAATACACTTTAACTATCGCAAAACTAAAAGGAACCAATGCCGTTTTTGTTGCAAATGATGTTTTGGCAAAAATAAAAGAGTTGAAACCTATTTTAGAAAAAGAGGGTATCGGGTATGTGTTGACTAGAAACTATGGAAAGAGAGCAAATGATGCTGTAAATGAACTTGTGCATCATCTTTTAGTAACTATAGGCATAATTGCTATAATGTTGGTATTTTTCCTTGGATGGAGAGAGTCATTGATAGTAACTTTTACAGTTCCAGCTATTTTGGCTATTACACTTTTTATAGCCTATATCACCGGTCAAACTATCAACAGGATTACGCTCTTTGCATTTTTGTTATCTTTAGGACTTTTGGTGGATGCTGCTATTATTGTTATAGAAAATATCCATAGACATTTACATGATCACTCTTCGGTAGATAAGAGCATGGATGAGATCGTTGTAGAAGCAACTGATGAGATAGGCTCACCTACTAATATAGCGACACTTGCTATCATTCTTACTATGGTTCCTATGGCATTTGTTGGAGGAATGATGGGTGAATTTATGAAGCCGATTCCTCAAAATGTTCCTGTTGCTTTGATAGCATCGCTGTTTATTGCGTATATATTTACTCCTTATCTTTCAAGAAAACTGCTTAAAAAACCTCATATGCATCATCATCACCATCACTTTCAAAAAGATGTTATAAAAGGTGAAGAAGAAACAAGGGGAGGTGAATGATGAAGCTTTATGAGAGATTTGTGTATGCCATCATCAATAGTAGATTTTTAAAATTTTTGGTTATTATTATAACTCTTGGGGCACTTGCAGGTTCAGTGATGATGCTTCCAACTAAGATAGTTTTGGCAAAAATGCTTCCTGGAAAAAGTGCTAACACTTATAGTGTTTATATAGATCTCCCTACTGGAAGCTCAATAGAGCAAACTAAAGATGTAGGAGAGTGTGTTTTAAATATCTTAAAAAGAGAGAAAGAGGTAACTGATATAGAGAGCTTTTATGGTATGGGTGCACCTCTTGACTATGCCGGACTTGTAAAAGGAAGCGGTTTTAAAAATAGTGAAAATGTAGCTGAATTTGTTGTCAATCTTACAGATAAAAAAGAGAGAGATGAGAGAAGCTATGATATGGTTCATAGATTGAGACCTGTTATTAAGCAAAATTGCGAAAAAATAAAAAAAGGTACAGTTATAAAGATGATAGAGCAACCTGCCGGTCCTCCTACTCTAGCATCAATAGTAACTGAACTTTATGGTCAAAACTTGGAGTCAGTTAGAAAACTATCAAAAAGAGTTGCTAAGATATTAAAGCATACAAAGGGTTTGGTTGATATAGATATAATGGATGATGATATTTTTACAAAATATAATGTAAAACCAAATGTTGATAAAATTCAAAAAAGTGGACTTTCAGTCGAGCAAGTTCAAAAGATACTCTATCTTGCATTTGAGGGAATGGGTGTAGGAGTTAAAAATAGCGAAGAGTATCCATCTCAAATAGAGCTGTTTTTAAGACTTAGCGATAAAACAAGAAGGTTTAATGCGGCTTCTTTGCATGATGTAAAAACTAAGCTCTCTTCATTTGAGCTTATGAATCAAAAAGGGATGATGGTGCCTCTTGGTGAAGTTGTTGATATTGTAAAAAGTGTTAATGAGCCTACTATAATGCACAAAAACTTAAAAAGATATATAAATGTAATTGCTGAAACTGATGAAGTATCTCAAGTTTATCCGCTTTTAGATGCAAGAGATAAAATGATAAAAGAGTTATCAAAGGATTATATTATAAAAAAAGAGAGTGTCAAAAACTTTACCCATATGTTTGATCTTCATTTGACAGACAAGAAAACAGGTGAGAGACTTGATATAGTATGGGACGGAGAGATGAAAGTTACTCTTGATACCTTTAGAGATCTCGGACTAGCTTTCATAGCGGCACTTGTGCTCATTTATGTTTTGATGGTAATATATTATAAAAGTTACTCTATAAGTTCTATCATAATGGCAGGAAGTTTCTTGTCTATCATAGGTGTTATTGTAGGACACTGGGTAGCTGATCTTGTAACAAGAGATACATTTTTCTTGACCGCGACGAGTTTGATAGGATTTATTGCTCTTATGGGTATAAGTTCAAGAAACTCACTTTTGCTTGTTGATTTTGCAAAAGCTTTAATGAGCGAAAAAGGGATAGAGAAAAAAAGAGCTATAGCAATTGCTACAGCAACTAGGGCTAAACCTATCATGCTAACGGCTATTGCTATTATACTAGGCTCAGCACTTCTTGCAAGTGATCCTATATTTGGTGGACTTGGAGTAGCACTAATAGGCGGAACGGTAGCTGCGGTAGCGGTTTCGCTTATATTTATCCCGGTATTAATGGATAATACAAAGGCTATTTGAGCCTTTTAAGGCTCAAATAGAGGGGTAAAGGGGGATAGGAGTAAAGGTGCAAAGAGATAACAAAAGAGCCTAAAATTATAATGTAGGAGAAAAAATGGCGACATATTCGATGGGTGATCTTAAAAAGGGTTTGAAGATAGAATTAAATGGAATTCCATATAAAATAGTAGAGTATCAACATGTAAAGCCGGGTAAAGGTGCAGCATTTGTAAGAGTAAAGATAAAATCATATTTAAATGGGAAAGTGATAGACAAAACTTTTCATGCAGGTGACAAATGCGAATCACCTGATCTTGAAGATAAAGTGATGCAATATCTCTATAATGACGGAGAGATGCTGCACTTTATGGATACGGTAAGTTACGAGCAAATTGCACTCAGCGAAGAGCAAGTGGGCGATGCAAAGCAGTGGCTGATAGATGGAATGAATGTAGATATACTTTTTCATAATGGTGAAGCCATAGGAGTCGAAGCTCCAAATACTGTGGAACTTAAGATTGTAGATACTCCTCCAAATTTTAAAGGTGATTCCCAAGGCGGAAAAAAACCTGCAACACTGGAGAGTGGAGCGGTTGTACAAGTGCCTTTTCATGTGCTTGAGGGTGATGTTATCAAAGTTGATACCACAAAAGGCGAGTATCTCGAAAAAGTTAAATAAGGAGGCTAAAATGGCAAAAGTTTTAGTACCATTGGCAAACGGTTTTGAAGAGATAGAGGCTATGAGTATCATAGATGTACTAAGTAGAGCCGGTATCGAAGTGGTAGTAGCCGGACTTGAAAAAAGAGAAGTTGAAGGTAGCAATACCGGACTTAAAGTGATAGCTCATACTGTTTTAGACGAAGTTGATGTAGAGAGTCTTGATATGGTAGTACTCCCCGGTGGACTTCCGGGTGCAGAATATTTGGCAAAAAGTGAAAAAGTTAAATCCATCATAAAAGCATTAAGTGACAAAAACAAGCCAGTAGGTGCTATTTGTGCCGCTCCTTGGGCACTAAAAGAAGCCGGAGTGCTTGATGGTAAAAAACATACAAACTATCCCGGATTTGAGAGTCATACCGGAAAAGATGGCTATATTGCAGATCAAAAAGTTGTCATAGACGGTAATGTAGTAACTTCAAGAGGGCCAGGAACCGCTATATGTTTTGCTCTTGAAATCGTTAAAATGCTTCAAGGTGAAGAGATTTACAATCAGCTAAAAGAAGGCTTGTTGGCAGATTTTTGCTGAAAGAGTTATTTTAATACATAGTTTATCTATTTTACCTCAAAATTATCTAAAATTCCCTATAATTATGACTATATAATTATAGGGAGAATTTCGTGCACAATCATCAATTTACCCATCTTCATCTTCATACAGAATATTCACTGCTTGACGGTGCAAACAAGATAAAACTGCTTGCCAAAACTCTAAAAGAGCAGAGTGTAAAAAGTGTTGCTATAACTGATCATGGCAATATGTTTGGGGCTATTGATTTTTATAAAACTATGAATGCAGAGGGGATAAAGCCCATAATCGGTATAGAAGCATATCTGCACAACCAGGATGATTTGGCAGATAAAACAACTAGACAGAGATTTCACCTTTGTTTGTATGCAAAAAATATGACAGGATACAAAAATCTTATGTATCTTAGCTCGCAAAGCTATATTCACGGATTTTACTACTATCCAAGGATAAACAAAAAACTTTTAAAAGAGCATAGTGAAGGAGTTATCTGCTCGTCAGCCTGTCTTCAGGGTGAAGTTAACTGGCATTTAAATACAAACAGTGAGAGAAACAGAAAATTTGGTGCAA
>JALVWW010000244.1 GCA_027023175.1 Campylobacterales bacterium | reverse complement strand
CGTAGCCATCCAAAAACTCTTCTACAACTATTTTTTTACCGGCTTCGGCAAAACTCTCACCGCTAAGCATTCTTTTAGCTTCATTTTTTGCTTCATCTTTAGAGGTTGCTATAATGACACCTTTCCCCGCACAAAGTCCGTCAGCTTTGACAACTATAGGCTCTTTTAAAGTATCTATAAATTCACAAGCTTTGTCAAAATCAGAGGTTTCTATATATTTTGCCGTAGGTATGGAGTTTTTGGCTAAAAAATTCTTCATGAAAGCTTTTGAGCCTTCAAGTTTGGCAGCCTCTTTTGAAGGACCAAATATCTTTAAACCCTCTTTTTCAAATATATCTACTATACCGTCGGTCAATGGTGCCTCAGGACCCACAATAGTAAGGTCTATATCTTTCTCTTTTGCAAATTTTGCCAACTCGTTCAAATCTTTTATATCAATATTTTGACCTAAATCACAGCTTTTTCCGTTACCGGGAGCAAAGTAAATATCTGTAATATTTTTGTCTTTTTGAAGAGCTAAGCCTATGGAGTATTCTCTTCCACCGCTTCCAACAATGAGAATAGTCATTTAATTTCCTTGAGGGGATCATTGATTTAAAGAGTAATTACCCGAATGACCGGTCTGCTCGTAAGTGGCCCGAAAAAGCCAAAAAACTTGGAAGAGATGTTGTCTTTAGGCTGCAGCTTCTCGCCTTTTAAAAAAGGCTCAAACGAAGTCACAGACACACCGACAACATACTGCTTCCAAACAGTGAAATCTGTTGGACCCTCATTGGTGAGCAGTTATCGAATCATTCAGAATAATTACTAAGAGTATTTTACAAAAATTTTACTTAATTGTACAATAAAATAAGACCCAATTCGATACAATCAGGTATAGTTTGTTTATTTGAAACAGTATATTTTATATCTTTTGGCATAAAAGAAGCTGTTTTTTCTCCTATCACAACAGCTTTGCAACTCTCATCCCATATAAATTTTTTAAAAAAACACTTCACAGTAGAAGGTGAAGAAAAGATGATAACACTTCCTTTTTGAGGCTTGGACAACTCTTCAGGGTTGCAAACAGTCTCATATGCTATAACTTCCCTCAAGTCTATGCCGGCATTTTTAAGTATGGTGTTTAAATGTGATGTTACAACTTTTGCTCTTGGGAAAAGCACTCTTTTTCCATAAAGTTTCTCTTTTATCTCTTCGGCAAAGTTATCTCCATAGGAACTTTTGGCAGTATAAGCTACTTTAACACCTTTGTTTTTGATAGCCTTTGTAGTACCGCTTCCGATAGAATATATCTCTTTATCTCTCCATCTTTTATCGACCCTCTCTATCGCTTCCACTCCGTTTTTTGAAGTAAAAACAAGAGCATCAAAATTTGATAAATCAACCTCAAACTCTAAAAAATTTATCTTTATAACCGGTAGATTTGAAGCTCCATTAAACTTTTTCTCACTTAAGATGTAAATCATATCTTTCCTTGTGCAAAGTAGGATGATTATATCAATATTTTTATATCTTTTCAACAATACACAATAGTCTATTGTAAGTATATTTTAAAATAACAATATCATGTTTTAGAGATACCCATATTTAAATTGTATTTATAATAAATCTATTTAGTTAATGTATGGGTGATTTAACATCAAAATTTATTATCTATTTGCTTCTTCTATAGTTTGTTTCACTATATTTCTCATAGTGTTTGTTACCATTTGTGAAATTGGAGCTATATCAATATCTGGAAACATCAAACTTACCATCCATGGCTTCATTTTCATAAATCTTAAGGTTGTAATACCGTCTTTTCTGGAAACCACTATACTTTTTGGCATCATAATTCCCAAATCATGACTCATATCTGTCAATGCTCCATGTGACTTTTGAGCATT
>JALVWW010000243.1 GCA_027023175.1 Campylobacterales bacterium | reverse complement strand
TATCTTTGATACTATATGTATGTATAATGAGATATATTGGGTTTATTATCTCTACTTTACTGTTTCTGCCTACTACCATGTGGTTTATGGGATATAAAAAGTTTGTCAAGTCTGTTGTCATCTCTGCGGGTATCACTCTTTTTGTATATATTTTGTTTGTTCGTATTTTTGAAATACAGCTTCCAGAAGCAACTATACTCTTTGGAGCTTCGTTATGATACTTCTCGATGCTTTGCACGCAGTTTTTACATTTGATGTTTTAAGTGCGGTTACTATCGGCTCAATAGCCGGTATCATTATAGGAGGGATGCCCGGACTCACGGCTACTATGGCAGTAGCCCTTTTGATACCGATAACTTTTTCATTTTCACCTTTGATAGGTTTGTCTTTGATGGGCGGAGTTTATGCGGGAGCAATGTATGGGGGGTCAATTGCAGCGATACTTCTTTCCACTCCAGGTACTCCGGCTGCCGCAGCTACCGCGATAGAAGGATATCCTCTTACCAAACAGGGAAAAGGAGGATTGGCTTTAAAAGTATCGGTTGTAGCTAGTTTTATAGGTGGAACTTTTTCAGTCTTTGTTTTACTGCTTGTATCACCACTTTTGGCAAAATTTGCACTCAAATTCGGTCCGCCAGAATATTTTTTGCTTGCCTTGATGGGGTTGACCGGAGTTATTTCAGTATCAAGTGGAGGACTTGTAAAAGGTATCATTTCAGGTCTTATCGGTCTTATTATAGCACTTATCGGAACTGACGCTATGAGCGGAATGTTAAGATATACTTTCGGTCAGGTTGAGCTTTACGAGGGAGTATCATTTATGCCGGCACTTATCGGTATGTTTTCCATAGCACAAATGCTTGAACTAACCGGCGAAAAAAGGATAGCAAACGATGATATAGACCTCTCGACCATAAAACGAGAAAAGATACCAAAAGGTATGGCTCCATTTATCGCTCTTGGAACGGCAGTAGGAACATTGGTAGGTATCATTCCCGGAGAAGGTGCAACCATAGCGGCTTTTGTTTCATACAATATGGCAAAACAAAAGTCAAAGCTAAAGCACCTTTTTGGAAAAGGAAATCCTGAAGGAATAGCAGCAGCAGAGAGTGGCAACAATGCATGCGTAGGCGGTTCACTTGTTCCTCTGTTGACTCTTGGAATACCGGGCAATACAGTATCAGCCGCGCTGATGGGCGGCTTGATGATACAGGGACTTATACCGGGTCCTGAGCTTTTTACAAAATATGGACAAATTACCTACGGTTTCATACTCTCTTTATTTATAGCAAATATTGTATTTTTGATAGTCGGACTCTTTTTTGCTCCATATTTTGCAAGAATTGCTCTTATACCCGCACCTATACTTGTAGCAGCAATCAGTGTATTTTCAGTAGTCGGCTCATACGCCATAAATAACAGCATGTTTGATGTGGGTATTATGCTTGTGTTTGCCATAGTGGGCTTTTTCTTAAATAAATTGAATTTCTCCTTGAGTGCAATTATACTCGGGATGATTTTAGGACCTATTGCAGAGTCAGGTTTTGCACAGGCTCTTACAATATCAGGCGGAGCGTATGGGATATTTTTCGCTTCGGTTGCGGCAAAAATACTTTGGGTTATTATCATTATTCTTCTTGTTCAGCCTCTTGTAGGACATTATAGAAGTAAAAAGATAAAAAATATAGCATCTTGATTTTAAATAAACAAGATAAAAGGATACATAGATGCATGTAGAAAAAAGTTTGATAGATTTTGTAATAACTATCGTTTTTAGTTTTTTGATAGGCCTTGAGGTAAAAACTTACAAGTTGCATTTTCATGAAAATTCTTCTAGTTATTTTTTTGGAAGTGCAAGGACTTTTACATTTGTCGGGATGCTCGGGT
>JALVWW010000242.1 GCA_027023175.1 Campylobacterales bacterium | reverse complement strand
GTGTTCATCACTAAAATCCTTGATTTTAGGATTCACACATGATAGCTCACAGTAAAACCTATAAAAGGCAAAGCAGTTTGCCTTTTACTTACGGTTTTACACTTCATCCTCCACATCTCCGCCCTCTTCTAGGACACACTCTACAACTTCTTCTGATTTTTTTCTTTTGTTTTCAAGTCTTCTTTTAGCTTCCGCATCAGATATAAATACTTCTTTTTCTTTGATAGGCTTGATTGTCTCTTTTGGTTTGTTTATACCAAGATAAACTCTTTCAAACTCTATAAAAACTTTCAACAAAAGTGCAACCTCTTGATAAAAAGCGGAATTTTCATGCATATAAACATTCTCTATAAATTCATCTACAAATTCATTTAATACATTTCTAAAAATTTCTCTCTCCAAAAAAGAGGCTTTTTCGTCACCATTTGCTTCATCAAGAATTAGCTTTTGCATAAAAGAAAAAATAAACCCTATGTCATCTTCTAAGTCAGTAAATTTTTTATCATCTCTTCTGTATTTTGATTGTAAAACATAATTGACCATAATAGCTCTTTTTTTACCGTCATCTCTCTCCTCTTCATAAAATGAGGCTGTTGTAGGCACGGGATCACTACTAAGATCATAAAATATAGCATCATACTCACTCTCTAGTATCTTTAGTCCCACGGTATTTATGATGGAGAGCATATTGGATAGTGCTTTTTTAGAATTTTCATCCAACGGATTTTTATTGAGCAGTTCTATAGTCTCTTTAACACCCCTAAATCTCTCATCTTCCAAAACAAATGCAAATAGTGAACTAAAGAGTCCGTAGTAGAGCGCTCTTGCCTGATTTATAGCTTTTTTATCCATTTTTAACCCTTTTTATTTTGTTTTGCTTGAGCTTTAAGCATAACTTTTGCTTTACATGTTTCACAACAGTAAAGTGTTCTTATCTTTGCTTCATCACCATTAAACATTGGGGTCATCATTTGAGCTATCTTCATTACGGCTTTTTTGGGTGCAAACTCTTTGCCACACTCAACACATTTAAAAAGTTCATCTTTTGCCATAACAACTTGCTTAAAAGAGTCCTTTTTAAGTTCAAACTTATCTCTTACTACTTTTATACAATCACTCTCGGGACACACTACTTCACAATAACCGCAATCAGTACAAATTGAAGCATTAAATCTCAAGGAGTTATCTTCAGGATGTGCAGTCAATGCTTTTACATTGCAAGCCCCCACACAACTAAGGCATAATGTGCAGTTGTTTTCATTAATGATAACTTTTCCATAGTGGATATATTCATCTTTGTTTTCATATATACCTAAATCATCCTCTCCTATCAAGTATGAAAGTCTTGCCGCAAATATCTCTCTTTTATTTAGCCCTAGCTCATCTATAGAGTATCTACTGTCTGGAATATATTTTACATTTTGCAAGGCATTGTTCAGTTCAGATCCGCTCATGGCAACCAGTACCAAATCCTCACCATATTTTCTTCTTCCTATCTCATTTACCATTTCAAGTGCGGACAAACTTCCTTTTGATAAAAAATCTGTATAAAAAACTACTTGGGCTCCACTTTGTTGAAATAGACTTAAAAAGTGGGCTTCATGCAAAAATTTTCTACCACCTACGATAAAAGGTAAAACTTTTTGAGGAAGTTTTACCTTTAAATTTTCTATATCCATAACTTCAGGAATTAGCAATATCTTATAATCTTTTAAAAGATTGCTTGCTTCATAGATATACTCTCTTGGAGTAGCACTTAGATCTAATGCACCGGAAGGACAAACACTAACGCACCCTCCACAGGTTTCGCAATCCTCGTGGGTAAAACTCAACTCTTTTTTATCATCTATTTTTATGATCGCATTGGTAGGGCAGATATTGGCACAGTCTCCACATATATCGCTTCCATCTTTTGTCACCCTTCCTTTGTACTGGCAAATATCAGGGTTGTAGTTTATGGCTTTTTTATAACTAAAGTGTATGCAATTATTTTTTACCCTGTTTACTGTATTTTCTATGCCCTCTTTTACGGGGTCATATACTCCGTTTTGTTTAAAAGCTGATTTTGGTGCATTGAACCACACCATTTGATCTACTGCCAAAGGAGTAATTTTTCCATTTCTGCTTAGATGTACCACCAACTCTCCAATGGTTCCTTCTATCTTTGCAACTGACTCACTGCCTGCAAAATAAAGCTCAAAATTATCATCAAAAAACTCTTCTATCTGAAGCAAATCTTCCTTGTCTCCCACCAACAAAAGCTTATTGCCTATCTCTTTTTCATTTTCAAAATCAGTCGCATAATCAAGCTTGATACTTCTGATGGTATAGAGTATTTCAATATTTTTAATCATATCTGCTATGGAGTCTTCGCTGTTTTTTATGTAGAAATTAATCTCAGGAGCATAAACCTCAGCTTCTATCTCTTTTGAGTTAGAAATAATACAAGTTTCATTTACTTTTTTTGGATCATCAATTATCTTAATACTTTCATTGAGGGGAAAGTCTAATTTTTCAGGGCTGTAAAAAACATATTCATTCATTTTCATTGCCTTATTTAAATTGTTTTGAAATAATTATAAAACTATATGGCTTTACCTTAACTTAAACAGTAAAATATTTTTTACTTTTATTATTTAAATATAATAGGATAAATATACTCTTATTAAATTATATTTTACTTTTATGTTATTAAGGATTTTTTTACACTACTATGGGTAATATAGTAAAAATGAAAAATGAAAAATGAAAAATGAAAAATGAAAAATGAAAAAATATAGATATATTTTTATAATTACTGTTGTTATATTGGGAATATTGATATACTATCAAAAGCACAGTGATATCGGCAGTACGATAAAGTTTGGCTCATCATTGCCTCTTGACGGTATAAACAAACAATTAGGACTTTCCGTTAAGCAGGGGGCTATGGCATATTTTGATTATGCAAATAAACAAAAACTTTTAGGCGATAAAAAGATAAGATTTATATCTTACGATGATAAGTACGAGCCTGAATTGACTCTTGAAAATTTAAATACTCTTCTTCACAAAGATAAAGTTTTTGCACTTTTCGGTTTTGTGGGAACTCCCACTATAAAAGCTATAATGCCTATCATAAGCGAAAGCAATATCCCCTTTATAGCTCCGTTTTCAGGTGCATCTTTTTTACGAATCCCAAAAAGAGACAATTTTGTCAATTTTAGAAGCAGTTATGCTGATGAGATAGAAAAGATAGTAGGATATCTTTATTATATAAAGCATATAACAAAAATTGCAATATTTTACCAAAATGATGATTATGGCGATGATGGTTATGTAGCTACCATAAAATCACTTAAAAAGAGAGGACTTTCTTTGGTTTCAGAAGGGACATACAAAAGAAATACCCTATCAGTTACTCAAGCTCTTTACGATATATACTCTTCAAAACCTGAAGCCATTATAATGGTTGGGGCATACAAGCCTGTTGCACTCTTTGTAAAAAGATATAGGCAAATGGATAAAAGTAAAAAAACAATATTTTGCAATATCTCCTTTGTAAATGCAGATGAATTGGTACATGAGCTTGATTACAAAACTAAAAATATGATATTTTCACAAACAGTACCCTCCTACAATGACCTCTCGCTACCTATTGTAAAGGAGTACAGAAAAATATTAAAGATCAAATACCCTCATACAAAATACGGCTTTGTATCTCTTGAGTCATATCTTGATGCAAAAATAAGTGTAGAGGCATTAAAGAAAATTCAAAGCAATATATCAAGAAAAAAATTTTTAAACAACTTGAGGAGGTTGACAAAAATATACAAAGAGAAAAAGCTCTTTGGAAGAGTTTTTCTTTTTGAATACAAAGATAAAAAATTTGTTAAGTTGCACTAAAAACAAGGATACCAAATGAAACACTTATGTTTTTCTAAAAATACAAATAAAAATAATCACGAGTGTTTCTCTTGCCGAAGACAAAGCTTTAGCGATAGAGGGAGAATTTTGATTGGAATTCATTTCCAGTCAAAAGGAGAGTATTAGATGAAAAGATTTAAAAATATCACCAGAATTCTAAACAAAATATCCTTCCAGCATAAAACAAATTTTTTGATATTTTTAATAGCCGGCGGCATGCTTAGCATTATGATACTGGCAGAACTCTCTTTGTTTTCTTTAAAATATGACTTTGATATGCTTTATAAAAAAAGAACGGTTCCTTTAGTACAGCTTGAAGAGATAAAAGATCTTTACAAAGTCAATGTATATGATACTCTTTTTGACTTAAAGCAAGGAATTATAAAATATCCTCAGGCAAAAGAAGTGATATCTCTTGCCAAACAAATTATCAAAAAAAACTGGATAAAATTTAACGAGAGTCTAAAAGATGAACCAAAACCATTTTTTTACTTTTTTACCAACATTGCACAAAGATATCTTTTTGAAAAACAAAATCAGGAAAATTTTAAAATTCTGCAAAACAGTATACTTAAAAATATAAATAAAAAAATGAAAGAGATAGATAATGAAATAAATGCCATACTGATAGTAAAAAAGCAAAGCAGAACCCAGGACATAACTCCTTTGCTTAAAAAACTATACCTAAACATCGGACTTTCCAATATATATCTTACCAATCTTATCAATTTTGATCTTAAAAAAGCTGCACTTGAAAAAAGACGGACTTCAAAAGTGTTTTATTATACATTTGCAATTTCACTCTTTTTTATTGTTATTATTTTTATAGTCAGCATACTATCCTCCGTTTTTATAATGGACAACTTCAAAGAGTTGCACAACTCTTTGGAAAAAAAGGTGGATGACAAGACAAAAGAGTTACAGCGACTTAACAAAAATCTTGAAATAAAAGTCAAAAAAGAGGTCGAAAATAATAGGAAAAAAGATAGGATAATGTTTCAACAGGCAAAATTGGCAAGTCTTGGAGAAATGCTTCAAAATATTGCTCATCAATGGAGACAGCCATTGGGAAGCTTATCTCTCATCATACAAAGTTTTCAAACAAAAAATATGGTTGGGAAATTGACTGATGATTTTATAGAACAAAAAGTAAATGACGGTTTGAAAATAGCAGAAAATATGTCCGCAACCATAGATGACTTTAGAAATTTTTTCAATCCAGATAGAACTAAAAAATATTTTACCATAAAAGAGTGCATAGAGCACTCTCTTGAACTTACAAAATATTTGCTTGAAAAAAAAGGAATAGATGTTTATCTTATCTCTGATAAAGAGATGTTGATATACAGCTATTTCAACGAGCTTTCACATGTCTTTTTAAATATTATAAAAAATTCTGAAGATGCACTCTCAAAAAGCAATATAGAAGATAAAAAGATATTTATCATCTCCAAAAAAAGCAAAGAGTTCGCTATAATAAGTTTTATAGATAATGGTGGCGGTATTGATGAGGATATCAAAAATAAAATATTTGAGCCCTATTTTACAACGAAGCACAAATCTTCGGGAACTGGAGTAGGTCTTTATATGTCTAAACAAATTATAGAAAAACATATACATGGGCAAATTAGATATGAAAATATAAAACACAGACTTGGAACAAATAAAATGTATAATTGTGCAATGTTTGAGATAAAGATACCGTTAAAAATGAAAAATTAATAATGAGTTTTTTGCAAAGGGAGAGAAAAATGAGAGATAAAGACAAAAATATCAAAAGAGATTTGGAAATATTGAAAGAGTTTAATATACTCTATATTGAAGATGATATAAATTTGCTTAAAAATAGTTCAGACATTTTGGAAGATTTTGTAAAAACAATATATCCGGCTACCAACACTAAAGATGCTCTTGAGATCATCAAAAATCGTAAAGTTGATGTTATAGTTTCAGATATTCTCTTAGAAAATGAAAACGGTATTGAGTTTGTTAAAAAGCTTCGAGATGATTATGATATATATACTCCCGTTATCCTTACTACAGCTTATACAGACACAAATTATCTGCTTGAATCTATCAAGCTAAAAGTAGAAAACTATATCATAAAGCCTATAAATATAAAAGAGCTTTTAAATACGATACACGATACCGTTCTGCCTATAAAACAGAACAAAGAAATACTAAAATCTTACAATATCATAAAAACAATATCTCTTATATGTGATAGCAAACAGATAGAAGTTGTAAGATTCATTTTCAATAATTTAAACAGTGAAAACATCTTTGACTTTTCATATACAAATATAATGAAAAACATAGATATCAGCAAACCAACTTTGGTAAAAATTTTTAAAGCATTGGTAGATAAAGGAATATTAACAAAACTGCAAAGAAGTAGATATCTTTTTAATGAAAACAGACTAAATCAACTACATTTTGGAGATAACAGTGAATAATCTATTTAAGAAAATACCAAAAATTGATACTTTTGTAAATGATAAGATTTTTAGTGGACTAAACAAAGAATTACTGACCGATATAGTCAGAAAAAATATAGACAAACTAAGACAAAAGATAAAAGATAAAACTCTTAAAGATTTTAGTATGGAAGATTTGGCTGATGATATCAAGAAAGAGTATGAAAAAACTATATCCCCTTCTCTAAAACCTCTTATAAATGCAACTGGTGTTATTTTGCATACCAATATGGGAAGAAGCCTTGTTTCCAGGGAGATTTTGCAAAAAGCGGCAGGTGCTATATGTTCATACTCAAACCTAGAATATGATCAGGAAAAAGGAAAAAGGGGTGAGAGATATTCTCATATTACAAAAGATTTACAGACACTTCTTGAAGTGGAGAGTGCTTTGGTAGTAAACAACAATGCAAGTGCCGTTTTCTTAATCTTAAATACATTTGCAAAAAACAAAGAGGTTGTTGTCTCAAGGGGCGAACTAGTTGAAATCGGAGGAAGTTTTAGAGTACCGGAAGTAATGAAAGAGAGCGGTGCAAAACTAAAAGAGATAGGAACTACAAATAAAACAAAACTTAGTGATTATGAAGATGCTATCACTGACAACACAGCAATGCTTTTAAAGGTACACAAATCAAACTTCGATATAGTAGGCTTCAGCGAAGATGTTAGCTTTGAAGAGATAAGCCATTTAGCAAAAACTCACAACATTTTAGACTACTATGATCTTGGAAGTGCTTATATTCCAGAGCTTCCATATAATCTAGGGCAAAAAGAACCGCCTCTTAAAAAAATATTGAAATCGAATCCTTCCTTGGTAAGTTTTAGCGGGGACAAACTTTTTGGCGGTGTACAAGCCGGTATCATCATAGGCAAAAAAGAGTATATTGACAAACTAAAGCAAAATCAACTCCTTAGAATGTTAAGAGTAGATAAAATAACTCTAAGTATCCTGCAGGAAAGTCTAAAAGCGTATATCTTTAAAGAGTATGACAAGATACCGACTTTAAAACTTCTTTTTACCGACACAAAAGCCCTTAAAACCAGAGCCAAAAATATAAAACAAACTCTTAAAAACAATATTTGCGAAGTGGTGGAGAGCAAAACTTATATGGGCGGAGGAACTCTACCGAATAGAACTTTTCCTACGATTGCTCTAGCATTTAAAGGTGATGCTATAGAGTTAGAGAAAAAATTTCGCTCTTATGATTTAATAGGAAGAATAGAAAATGATAAATTTTTGATAGATTTTAGAAGTATCCTACCTGAACTTGATGATAAAGTATCAGAAATTATAAAAAAGGTATTTGAACAAAATGATTACTAACCATCAATCATCAGCCATCAACCATCAACTCCAATACACCATAGTAGGAACTGCCGGTCATATAGATCATGGAAAAACTTCGCTTATAGAGGCACTCAGCGGTTATAATGGTGATGAACTTGAAGAGGAGAGGCAAAGAGGTATCACGATAGATCTTAGCTTTTCAAATATGCAAAAAGGTAGTAAAAATATAGCTTTCATAGATGTTCCGGGGCATAAAAAACTTATAAAAAATATGATAAGCGGTGCTTTTGGATTTGATCTCTCACTATTTGTTGTAGCAGCAAATGAAGGCATTATGCCTCAAACTATCGAACATCTTGAAGTATTAAATTTTTTGGGTGTTAAAGAAATACTCTTTGTTATTACAAAATGTGACCTGGCAGATAAAAACTTAATAGCCCAAAGAGAAAAAGAGATAAAAAAACTACTTGAAGATTATGCAAACTTTAATCTTTTAGAGATAAAAAAAGTCTCTATCAAGGATCAAAAAAGTATAAATGAGCTAAAAGAGTATCTATTCTCCCTAAAAAGAGATAAAGCAAATATCATTGAAAAGTTTTTTAGATACTATATAGATAGGGTTTTTAGTATAAAAGGATTTGGTGAAGTTGTAACAGGTACGGTTTTAAATGGTAGTATTGAGGCAAATGATAAAGTTTTAGTTAGTGAGCTAAGTAAAGAGATAAGTGTAAAAAATATTCAAGTTCACTCTCAAGATGTTAAAATAGCCCTAAAACATCAAAGAGCAGCACTCAATCTAAACATCCCTCACGGCAAACTAAAAAAAGGGTATCTTTTAACAACAAAAGGATACTTTAGAGGTTTTAATGCAGTTGAAGTTTACATAAAAAGTGCTTTTGG
>JALVWW010000241.1 GCA_027023175.1 Campylobacterales bacterium | reverse complement strand
CCTATGCAGATGCTTATAAGAATTGTTGCTAAAAGTGCATGTTGCATAAAAGGAAAAGAGAGTATATCAAGCATCTTTTTTTCCTTTTGTGTGAGAGTGAAGGCACATATTTTCGTTTACCATAAGTTCAATAGGACAAATATGTGTATCTAAAGAGCCTATATCTTGAAGTATTTTGGCTTTATTTGTCGCAGGTGAGTCATGTAGATAGAGAGTTTTATTTATATAAGCTACTTTATTTGCAAAGCCCAATATCACATTGACATCATGGCTTACGGTGATGATGCATTTATCTTTATTTAACTCTTTTAAAGTGCCATATAGTGAGATTTGACCTTTTGAATCTATACTAGCGGTCGGTTCATCAAGCACTAAGATATCAGCATTTGTTGCTAAAGCTCTTGCTATAAAGACTCTTTGCCTTTGACCTCCTGAAAGCTCTGCAATCTTTTTGTTTTGAAACTCTAAAACCCCTACTTTTTCTAAAGCATTTTTACAAATTTGCAAATCCTCTTTTGAAAAACCCCAAAACTTTTTTGATAGCCCTAAACGACCTTGCAAAACTACATCTATTGCTTTTATGGGAAAGTTTTTATTTGTGCCGGTATCTTGAGGAACATAACCGAATTTTAAAAAATTTTCCTCTACATTTTTGCCAAAAACTTTTATCTCTCCCGAGTTAGGCTTTAAAATACCGAGAAGAAGTTTCAAAAAGGTACTTTTCCCTCCGCCGTTAGGACCGATAATAGCAAAAAAATCCTCTTTTTTTATACCTACATTTATATTTTCAAGCACCTTCTCTTTATCATAAGAAAAGCTAAGATTTTTAATCTCTATGATATATTTATTCATTTTAAATAAGTCTCAAAGGAGTCGATAGCATCTTTTATGCTTTTAGTCCAATTTTGGGAAAGTGGATCTAAAACGACAACTTTTGCACCGATGTTTCTTGCTATGACTTTAGCACTCTTTTTTGAAAATTGAGGTTGCACGAAGATAACTTTTATATCCTTATCTTTAGCATATTTTATAAGTTGTATTAATGATTTGGGAGTCGGATTTTTGCCTTCTATTTGGATGGGTATCTGTTTTAGATGAAATTCATCGGCAAAGTATCCCCATACGGGATGAAATACCATAAACTCAGTATGCTTTAAATGGTCTAATTTTTTATGAGCATACTTTTGTAAGGATGATATTTGCTTAGTAAAGCTTTTTAAATTTGATAGATATATATCTTTATGATTCGGATCCATTTTGATAAAAGCATCGGCAATATTTTTAGCTATAACTTTTACTAACTTTGGAGATAACCAGATATGAGGATCAAGTGCATCTTTTTTTACTCTTTTTTTGCTTTTAAGGTTATACGAACTACTCATAGCTCTTTTTTTGATACTCCTTGAAACATCAACTACTAACATTTTGGGACTAACTTCTTTAAATTTTGTTAGCCAATTTTTCTCAAACGGAACACCTATGGCAAAATATATTTTAGACTTCATCAAATGTGAAAGCTGTTTCGGCTTTGGCTCATAAGTTGCAGGTTCACTTCCGGGCAGTACCATGACTTGGACATTGGCCAAATCACCTGCAATTTGTTTTACAAAATACTTTTGAGGTAATATACTAACCGATACATTGATGGCAGCTTGAAGATAAATAGTGCAAATAAATAGTGCAAACAAAATTTTTTTCATAATGATATCCAATAAATTTTCTAAAATTATAGCATATTATTGAAAGATGGTGACCCCTACGAGACTCGAACTCGTGTTACCGGCGTGAGAGGCCGGTGTCCTAACCGCTAGACGAAGGGGCCACAAATTATGTAAGCAAAGCATACTTGGTTAGGAAATGGAATTATACTAAAAATTTTCTTAGAGATATCTTTTTAGTCTCT
>JALVWW010000240.1 GCA_027023175.1 Campylobacterales bacterium | reverse complement strand
TCTCATGAAATAAGAACACCATTAAATGGAATTTTAGGATTTACAGATGTTTTGAAAAAACGCAATTTAGATCAAGATTCTTGTCGATATATAGATATTATTCAAAAGAGTGGACAGACACTTTTAAATGTGGTAAATGATATACTTGATTTTTCAAAGATAGAGAGTGGTGAACTTAGATTAGATCCTGTTGATACAAATCTATTTCAAGAGATTGAGGCGACTGTTGCTACTTTTTCATCTATTTTTAAACAAAAGCATATTTATTACTACACTTATATTGATCCAACTCTTCCAAAAGTATTACTTTGTGATGCACAAAGGATAAAACAAGTGCTTAACAATCTTATAAGTAATGCTGTAAAATTTACACCAGAAAATGGTGATGTTTATGTAACTGTTAAATTAGAATCTATTATAGATAAAACTGCAAAAATCCATTTTAGTGTTAAAGATAGTGGTATAGGAATACCACAAGATAAAATAGCAACTATTTTTAAAGCTTTCTCTCAAGCAGATAATTCAATTAGCAGAAAATTTGGTGGTACTGGTTTAGGACTTGCAATAAGTAATCAATTTATAGAGATGATGCACTCAGGTATTGAGGTTAAATCTAAAGAGGGAGAGGGAAGTGAATTCTTTTTTGATTTAGAACTACCAATAATAGATGCACAAAGTTCTATACAAAAGCAGGAAAAACAGATCAACATTTGTGTTTTAAAATCTAAAAATGAGTTATCTTGTGCCGTAAACGAGACTATTTTTGCTTATTTACAAGCTTGGCAATACAGTTATACTGAGATAGAATCACTAGATGAGATTAATGAAAATACAGATGTTTTAATAGTCTGTTCACAACTATTTGATACACAAGCATGTAAAAAAACACTTGATCAATATGAAAAACTTCAATTAATATATATAGAAGGAATAGATGAACATTTTAATTGTGCACATGAGAAATTTCATTTTATTGAACAACCAATGACAGGCTCAGCTCTTTTTGATAAGCTTATAACTCTTACAAATGTAACACCAGAGTTACTAGAAGAGGCTAATAGTGAATTGATACAAACACCTACATATAAAGGTAAAATTCTTGTTGCCGAAGATAATGAAACAAATCAGATGCTTATAGCTATAATGCTAGAGGAGAGAGGTGTTGAATATAAGGTTGTGAATAATGGTCAAGAGGCTGTTGATGTAGCAGAAAAGGAAGAGTTTGATATTATATTTATGGATATAAATATGCCTGTATTAGATGGTATAAGTGCAACAAAAATTTTAAGAAAAAATGGATATCAAAAGCCAATAGTCTCTCTTTCAGCAAATGTTATAGCCTCAGATCAAGAGATGTTTTTAGAAGCAGGAGTAGATGATACTTTAAATAAACCAATTATATCTGAAGAATTAGATAAAACTCTACAAAAATATCTTAGTAATAAAAATGAAAATAAACATATTTTTGACACTATATCACCAAAATATCTTTCACAAACTTTAGGTATAAATAACGAAGAGATTATAAAGAAATTACTTGCTAGTTTTAAGACAACACTTAAAGACAGTATTGCAGATATAGAAAAAAATGGATTAAATGCAGATAATTTACATAAATTAAAGGGAGTAACTGGAAATTTACGACTCGATAATATATATAAATTATGTATAAAACTTGAAGATGAGATGGATAAGTGGAATGAAGATGATTATGAAACTAATGCTGAGTTGGTGATTATGCACGCTCAAGAGCTTATTTCTCAACTGGATTAAATGGCTATGAACTCACTCTCAATCTTTGGTACAAGTAGCGATGCAGGTAAATCGACACTTAGCTTTGCTATTACCTATCTTTTACATAAAAGAGGCATAAAAGTTGCCCCTTTTAAGGCTCAAAATGTCTCAAATAA
>JALVWW010000239.1 GCA_027023175.1 Campylobacterales bacterium | reverse complement strand
GTTAGCTTTTGTGAAAACTATGAGTCTTTATTGAACTCAACCTTATTTTATCAATTTGGTTGATAAATATATTATACGAAGGTATATAATGCAAAAAAATAATTTAAAGAGAAAGTATAGGGTTGGTATTTGTGGACATAGGGATTTATTCTCCTTAGAAATAAATGAATATAAAAAAAAGATTATTGACATTTTTGGAAAATTGATTAATACATACCCAAATAATGAGATTTTTGTAGTGACATCATTGGCTGAAGGTGCTGACAGGCTAATAGTTGAATGTGCTATTTCACTGGGTCTACGCTATGAAGTAGTGTTACCAATGGATGCTACATTATATAAGAAAGATTTTGATGAAATTTCTAAAAAAGAATTTAATAATTTTTTTCTCAGTGCAGCAGGATCTTTTACTATGCCACTTGTTGAAGATAATACGTTTGAGCAAATTATGCAGCAGGGTGAGCAGCGTGATAGACAATATCAGTTTTCAGGTAAAGAGGTTGTAGGACGTTCTAATCATATGATATTTCTATATGATGGTGTGGATAATAGTTTCATTGGGGGTACTGCAGATATATTTCAGTATGCGAATCACATAAATAAAAGTTATGATGTCATAAAATGTAAACGAGAGAGTAAAGGGGAAATAACGTGACAGATCAAAAAAAATTCCAATGTATGACAATTAAATATCGAGATATATATGGGCACTATGAAACGTTTGCCAATAAAATTAGTGTTTCAAGAGCAACAGTCAATAATTGGGAGCGTGTCAATAGTGAAAATATTCATACTGCTAAAAAAGAGAAGATAGCAGATGCGTTTGGGCTTAAATATGAAGTTTGGACAGATCATTTTTATACAGAACAAGAGTTTATGCAACATTTAGATGATTATAAAATTATTGATACTTCTTTTACTAGGGAAGAGATTCAGCGAAATATGATGGGTGAAATTATTCGGATGTCTATAGAGGAGGAAGATGAACTTACACTTTTGATGCAGCAAGACCCTATGAATATTCCTGGTAATATTGAGCGATATTCTCCTGATTTTATGTTTGCATTGGCATATGCTTTAAAAGATAATAGCCAAGCACATGATGCATTTAGAGTGACAGATGTATTACTCCAAAATGAAAAGGTATATAAGTACAAATATTATAATCAGATTCTTCACTTAAGAGCCATACTTTTGTCTCATGATGAAATAAAAAAATGGGATGAAGCAATCAATATATTACGGTTACTTTATAGTGCTTGTGCTTATCATATAAAAGAACCAAAGGTCATTACACTAACAGCATCAAATTATAAACGAAAAGCATTTTATGATAATGAAGGTAATTTAAGATCAGTTGAAAATGTTGATAGAGATCTTATTGGTCAGGCTATTTCACTTTATCGTGAAGCATATGGGCTCAAGACTGTAGAGCAACGATATTATGATGCAGTGAATATAGCTTCTCTTTCAATGATACTTTCGGTATTTGAAGGTACAGATATGAAAAAAGCAAAACAAGATATAGAAGTTCTTTATAAAGATTTGAAAAAAGAAGGTTGGAGAACTAAGGATAGCACCTGGTGGGAGGTGGCTACCGAGATAGAGTTTAAAATATTATTGGGTCGTATAGATGATGCCAGATATTTTTTTAATGAATATCTTGAAAATGGACATAAAATTAAAAAATTTGATCTGGAAAGTACAATAAGACAATTTAAGCTTTATAAGTTTTTCACAGAAGACAAAAATTTAGATAGTTTTTTACATTATATGATGGAGTGTCTTGGAGCTAATAAATCTGTTTTTTTGAATAAAATAGAAGATATGAAGAGCCACTTGCAGATTCCAAAAAACAACCCACAATTTAAGCTAAATTAAATATTCAAAAAAGCCCCTCTTAGTCCTATAAAT
>JALVWW010000238.1 GCA_027023175.1 Campylobacterales bacterium | reverse complement strand
TCATATTCTTGACAACTTCACCTTTTAAAGTTTTGCCCAGTTTCATTATAGCTTTTTTTGCTTCCATTTTTATCTCTTTATCACTGCTTGCTTGAAGAGAAAGAGATATTGCAAATAGAATAATTGCACCTAAAAACCTTTTTTTCATATATTCTCCTTATGATATTTATTTTATATATGTATGATATAATAATCTTTGTTAGAGTTTTTGGTAAAACAAGGAGTAATATTTTAAATTAAGGATATTTACAAAATTTTATTTAAAATAGGGTGAAACAATAGAAACAAAAGAGGTCATGACAAGCAGTGTCATAACTATCTTTTTAAGTTTTTTATGATCAAGCAAATTTCCAAGTCTTACTCCTAGCAGTGTGCCAAGTACAACCACAGGCGTAAAAGAAAATCCTACTATAAAGTAGTCTATCAACTCTTTTCCAAAATTATAATACAATAGCATAAGCAAAAACGGTGATGCTATAAAAAAAAGTGCACTTAAAAACGCTCTTATCTCCAGTGCACTCCATCTGTGAGCCATTGCCCAGAGTATTACCGGTGGTCCTCCCATAGAAATCATTCCTAGAAATATTCCACTTGATAAAAATGCTACAATTGTCCAAAAAACTCCTACTTTTTCTTTTGGTTTAACTTTAAAGAGTGTTTGTAGTCCAACTATAAGCAATATGACAACGCCAACAATTTGCTTGATATCATTTTTATCAAAACTGTTTAAAAAAGTCAATATATAGATACCAAGAGGTAGGCCGACATATCTGAATATACTCCCTATAGCAACTTCTTTCCATTTTATATGCTCTCTTAGCTTATATGTGGAGGTAAGAGACTGCATAAATATAGGTATGGAAGTTACTGTAATAGCCTGAGGAAGTGAGAGCCCACTCCATATCAAAAGAGGTATGGCAAAGATATTGAAAGCAAATCCCACTGCCCCTTGAATGGTACTGCATATAAAAAGTATGATACCTATAAGGAGAATGATAGACAGGGTCATTTTACCGCTTTGGCTAAAAAGTTATTGAAAGTTGTTGCAAAGTTGTGTACATCTTTTTTATCAAAAGGAGGAGGTCCTTTTGTTATCTCGCCGCTGTCTCTGATGTTTTGCATGAGGTTTCTTATGGCAAGATGTGATTTGATATTTTCTTTATCATATAATGTCCCTCTATGGTCTATGGCATGTGCTCCTTTTGATACCACCCTGTCAGCCAAGGGGATATCTGAAGTAACAACTATATCATCTTTTCTAACAAGTTCAACTATATGATTGTCTGCCTCATCTATGCCCTTGTTCACTATCAAGTATTTGATATATGAAGATTTGCCTATGGATATCTTTTTGTTGGAAATGACTTTTGTCGGCAAACTTAGCCTCTCGATACTTCTTAAAATGATGGGTTTTAACAGGTTTGGCAATGCATCACCGTCTATAAAAAGTGTTATCACTCGAGTATCTCCTGGACTCTTCCGACATCTCCATTTTCAAGTCTTACTTTTATGCCGTGAGGATGAAAAGATGAATTGGTGAGTATATCTTTTACAACCCCACCTGTCAACTTGCCGCTTCTTTGGTCTTTTTTTAAAACTATATTGACCTTCAAACCTATTTTGATATCTTCTCTTCTTTTACCGTTCATAGCTTTTCCTTTATGAAAGTATAGTATAATTTGGTATAAAATTAAAAGGCAATCAATGAGAGTAATGAAAGAGAAATATGACGTTGTTATAGTCGGTTCGGGCCCGGCAGGGCTGGGTGCAGCTTTTAAATTGGCTGAAAACTCAAACAAAAGCATACTTTTGCTGGAAAAAAAGAGTATCAGCTCGGGTGGACTAAGAAATGACTGCAAACAAAACTACACATACCCTGTGGGTTTTCCGATTGAGCATTGGGGCAGAGAAAATG
>JALVWW010000237.1 GCA_027023175.1 Campylobacterales bacterium | reverse complement strand
ATATCGATAAAACAGGAAAAAAAGATAGTTTTGATGTAAGCGGTACTTACGATTTTCCTATAGAGGCAAACAGTGTAATTTCTGATGCAAAAAGATTTGAGGCTATCAAATTCGCTTCTTACAAGGCAATTTCAGAGTTTATTTCAAAAATATCTGTCAAAGGCGTAAAGTCAAACAAAACTTCAGAAAATTTTATCAGTGGCAGCTATCTGGAATAACAAGAGCAATAAGGAAGTAAAATGGCAACTAAAATAAATGATATCATTAAAGAAAGTATCAAAAAATTACAAGAACAAAAGGTAGCTTTTACTCCTTCAAACTACCATGAGATATTTTGCAAAGTGGCAAAAGAAAAAGGTTTGATTCTTGAAGAGTGTATGCAACTTGAAAAGTATATAGAAAAACTTGACAAGGCTTTAAAACAGGAAATCAAAAGTTTCAAAGTAAAAAACTTAGATGAGCTTTTTGTCTTTTTGTCTTCAAGACTGCAAAGAAGTTTAAATTCAAACAGTAACGAAGTTTTGGATGCGTTATATCTTTTAACAAAAAGATTACTGCAGGCTATATCTGTACTTCATAATAAAAAAGCCAAAGATTTGGCTGATTATTCGATAGAGAAACTAAAAACCAAAAATGATATCAAAGAGATAAACAGACTAAAAGATAAATGGTTTGATTTTTTAACAAGTTACGATGATTCATTTTTAAACAAAGTTGACGGTTTTTGTACGGCAGACAAAAGTGACTTGGAAAAATTTGTAAATGGTATTATTAAATGTCTAAGCAGCAACAACGACAAAGAGATATATAAAAAACTTGCCCCTTTGGTTATAGCTACTCTTGCTCCTTCTATCGCATCCAATGTAGATGATGAGCTTGCTACTATAAGTTATGAGCTTAGAAATTCACCGGAGATTTTGGCAACAGATTCTATTCAGGATGATATTAAAAAAATGATAAAAAAAAGAATAGAACTTGATAAGATGGAGCTTAAAAAGAAATTTAGTGAAGTTGATAAAATTCTTATAGAGATAGAAAAAAGACTACTTTCTCTGATAGATACCAGTAGCACAAGTAATAAAAATGTTATAAAAGTCAGAGATGAATTAAAAGATATTGACTTTAAGGCTGATACTTTTGAAGTTGTCCAGTCAAAACTTATTAAGATAGCCGACTCACTGGAGCTTGAAACAAGAACACTAAATGAAAAGATGGTTCAAAATCAGCAAATGATAAAAAAACTAAAACTTAGAAATGAAAAGCTTGAACATGCCTTGCAGGTAGCAAAAATGCAGAGTAAGGAAGATTTTTTAACAAAATTGGCCTCAAGAAGAGCACTTGACGAGGAGCTTAAAAAAGTAGAGGAGGCTTATAAAAGGTACAAGATAGATTATTCTATCTGCTTTGTGGATATTGATCATTTTAAGACGATAAATGACACTTATGGACACGATGCGGGAGATATTGTCCTTTCGGCTCTCGGTAAGATTTTAAAAAGGTTTACCAGAGATGTTGATTTTGTAGGCAGATACGGGGGAGAAGAGTTTTTGATAATCTTGCCGAGTACCGGACTTGAAAGTGCAATAGAGTTTGCAAAAAAGATAAAAGATATCATAGCGAATTTTAAATTTATGTATAAAAATGAAAGAATAGATGTAAAAGTAAGTGTGGGAGTAAGTGAAAGAAAGATAAACAAAAGCTTACAAGAGACTATAAAAGCTGCGGACAAGATGCTCTATCGTGCAAAAAAAGAGGGAAGAAACAGAGTTTGCCCAGATACAGTATGAATTTTCAGAGTTTTTTAAACGATAAACCTCTTTTTTATAAAGAAATTGATTATGAAAGAATGCCTCGTATTTGGCAAAAGATAAAAAAACATTTTAAACTTCCAAAAATTATCCATATCATAGGAACAAACGG
>JALVWW010000236.1 GCA_027023175.1 Campylobacterales bacterium | reverse complement strand
AATCTCTTGAACTTTTGGTAGAGGTAAAAATAGGAGTTAAAAGTTTTAAAAAATCAGCCTGTATTTTTGAGATATAAATTCCCTCACTTGCATATCTAAAAGCCGGTTTTATAAGCTCATCCATAGGCAGCGAGCAAAGCTCCTTGTGTATCTGCCAAATTCCTTTGACTACTCCCGGGACTGCAATAGCACCACACCCTATATGAAACTCTTGTATAGTTGTGCCAAAGTCCACATCTATGGGGAAAAATTCCGGCTCTTTTATACTCTTTGGAGGAACATCCACAAAAAAGTCATACACAATCGGCTCTTCATCAGTTTTGGAAGAGAGCATAAATCCTCCTCCCCCGAGACTTGTAAGAATCGGTTCACAAAGAGGGGCTGCAAGCAAACATGCCACCATTGCATCATAGGCATTGCCGCCCATTTTTAATATCTCTTCACCAGCTTTTGCCGTATTTATATCTCCCGCACTTACAACACCTAATAAACTCATAATAATCCAAGCTTCTCCACTTCTTTAAAATCTTTTGTCTCTTCATATACTCTTATCTGTTTTTTTGCCAACTCCTCTTTGTCGGCTAAATTTTTAAGTTTTTCTACATCATCTTTGGTTTTTAGTTGTGAAAATATACCGTTTTTTTCCATACGATTTACTAAATCCAAAAAATGCTCTCTCATAGTTGTCACTGTATCATTGTTTTGAAATACTCCGTCAAGCCCGTGACGAAGTGCATTCCATCTGTTTTGCAAAAGTATTTGATGGGGAATTCTTTTAAGCTCCTGGTTTTGTGAAAAGAGACACAATGCCTGAAAAAGTACAACCAAAAGTCTAAGTCTTTCAAAGTCATTACTCGCATCACATATTCTTATCTCAAGTGTACCAAATTTTGGACTAATTCTTAAATCCCACCATATATCTTTTGCACTGTTTATGGTACCTGCATTGGTCATTTTCTCATACAGGTCTCTCATCTTCGTAAAGTTTTCAAAGTAGCTTGACTGACCGGCTCTTGGCAATTGCTCAAATATTTTTGCCCTATAGGACAAAAGCCTGGCATCTTCTCCGTTAAAGTATGGAGAGTTTGAGCTGAGTGCTAAAAACATTGGTAAAAATTCCAAAGAAAAATTATATGCTCTCATAGCTTCAACACTTGAAGGCAAAGCAACATGTATATGAAACCCGCATATATGAAATCTTGAAAGAAGTATCCCATACTCTTCTGCAAAAGCATCATATCTCTTTTCATTTACATGCTCTAGCGGCTCTACTTTGTATGAATGAGAACCGGAAGTCGCTATGCAGAGATTGTCATCTTTTATAATATTTTTAAGATAAGCTATCTGCTCTTTAAGCTCATTTATAACTCCGAATGAAGTTTGGCAGACAGGAGTAACAAACTCTACCATGCATTCAAGAAATTCTTGATGTATTTTTTCTTTATATTCGGGCTCAAACCTCTCTCGTATCTTAGAAGAGTAATTTCTAAGCTCCAAAGTTTTTTCATCTTGCAATCTTGCTTCCAATTCTGCCCCCACAGTATAACCTTTATGGTCTCTCCACTGCTTAAAATACATCAAAAACTCCTTATATTTCAAATGTACATAATTATAGCATAGATTGCAAAGTTCTTAAAGATTGTTATGATTGTTGTGGTTATTTTATGGTATAATCCACTTGAAATTACGAATAAGGCGGCAAGGTGGCAAGGCAACAAGGTGGCAAGAATACTAAGATAAGAGTTGCTATCAACGGTTTTGGAAGAATTGGTCGAATATTGGCTAGAATTATTTTGCAAGATTCACATTTTGTCCTTATACAGATAAATGATATATATGATATAAAAATGATGAATCATCTCTTAAAGCATGATACAACTTACGGCAACTTCGAAACTGATCAGCCTTTTAAAATGACAAACTGCAA
>JALVWW010000235.1 GCA_027023175.1 Campylobacterales bacterium | reverse complement strand
AGTGAAGTTTTGCACCGTTATCTAAAAGAGGCAAAGATACCGCACTCAGTCCTTAACGCAAAACAGCACGAAAAAGAAGCTCAAATTATAAAAGATGCCGGCAAAAAAGGTATGGTAACGATTGCCACCAATATGGCAGGTCGTGGTGTGGATATAAAGCTCGATGATGAAGTTAAAAAGCTTGGAGGTCTGTTTATACTTGGAACAGAAAGACATGAAAGCAGAAGGATAGACAATCAGCTAAGAGGAAGAAGCGGAAGACAGGGAGATCCGGGGGCGAGTCAATTTTATCTGAGCCTTGAAGATAATCTTTTAAGAATATTTGGAAGTGATAAGATAAAAACCATTATGGAGAGACTCGGCATCGAAGAGGGTGAACATATAGAGTCAAAAATGGTAACAAGAGCTGTTGAAAATGCCCAAAAGAAGGTAGAAAATCTACACTTTGAGTCAAGAAAACATTTGCTTGAGTATGATGATGTTGCAAATGAGCAGAGAAAAACTATATATAATTTCAGAAACAACCTTTTAGATCCAAATTATGATCTTTCTCATAAACTTGATGAGATAAGAGAAGAGTTTGTGGAGTCACTTTTATACAAGGCTGAAATTTTTGAGAGCGGTGTAAAAGAGGACTTCGATCTTAAAAAGTTTGCTGCTATTTTAAAAGATGAAATAAATGAAGATATAGATATCAAAGAGCTTGAAGGGCTTGATTATCATGCCTTAAAAGATAAAGTTGTCAAATTTTTAAAAGAGAGATATGAAGAAAAGATGAGCATAGTCGATAAAGAGCAAAAAAGTGAAATAGAGAGAGTTTTATACCTTCAAATACTTGATAATGCCTGGAGAGAGCATCTTTATCAAATGGATATACTAAAAACCGGTATCGGTTTGAGAGGATACAATCAAAAAGACCCACTGGTTGAGTATAAAAAAGAGAGTTACAATCTTTTCTTGGAGTTGGTTGACAGGATAAAATTTGAAAGTTTGAAAACACTCCACCTGGTTCAACTAAGAGATGAGGAAGAAGAGAGAGAGAGACAAAGAATGCAGCAAATTCTTGATGAAATGCAACTTTCAAACGAAGATATGGAACTTCTTCATGAAAGTACACTCGAACCGGAAGAAAAAAAGCCTTTCAAGGCTGAAAAGAAAATACCTAGAAATGCGCCATGCCCTTGTGGAAGCGGTAAGAAGTATAAAAATTGCTGTGGAAAAAGCGGGCCCAAAAAAGGCGTTCTCGCTGACAATAAAGCCTGATTCTAAAGAATAATTAAATGAAAAATGAAAAATTAAAAATTAAAAATGAAAAGGCAAGAGTTTTTTTAGCTCTTGGCTCTTTGCTCTTGGCTCTTTGCTAAATCCAAAGGATTTATGTGTGAAGGGGACTTTATCTAGTTATCTTATAAGAAAGTATCTTAGATTTGATAAAACCCAGCCGTTTATCACCATAAGTGCGGTTTTTGCATTTATGGGGGTTTGCGTGGGTGTCATGGTCTTGCTTATAGCCATGGCTATAATGAACGGATTTGATAAAAATTTTGAAGATAAACTTTTTACTATGAATTATCCTCTTAGTATTTATCCAAAAACTTTACAAAATATCGACAGTGGATTACTTACAAAATTACGAAAGAAATTTCCTGAACTTAAATTTAGTCCATATATAAACTCTCAAACCATCATCAAAAGAGGTAACAAGCTTGAAGGCGGTATGCTTTTTGGAGTCAATTTTAAGGATGAGGCAGCCATAAATAAAGTAGTAGCAAAAGCTATCAAGCACAAAGTCATCAAAAAGTTTGATATTATTGTCGGAAAAGGCATAAAGGATATGTTTTTTTTGGAAGATGGCGATAAAGTTACTCTCATCTTTACCCAAAATTCGCCTGCCGGATTTTCTTTGATACCGACAATGAAGAGATTTAAG
>JALVWW010000234.1 GCA_027023175.1 Campylobacterales bacterium | reverse complement strand
CCATAAAGGCACTACTTATACCAAGATATGACAAAGGAAATGATGCCTCTTTTACTCCTTTTGTTCCAACAAAAGCATAAGAAAGAGGTAGAGTATAGATAAATTTCGGTATATTTGACAACTTTAAAGCTCTTTTTTTACCGATGATTTGATCCGCAACATTTAAAACTTCGGCCCTTGCCGCATGAGCTAGTTGAAGTTTGCCGTTACAATCTCCAACAGCAAAAACATTTTGCATAGAAGTATGAAAGTATTGATCGGTAAGAATTGCTCTGTCGATTTTTATTTTTGCTGTTTTTACAACATTGATATTTGGTATTCTACCTGTTGCAATAAGTAGCATTGTAGTTTTTAAAACTGTATCATCCTCAAAAGTTATCCTAACACTACCGTTCACATCTTTTGCACTCTTTATGGAACTATTGGATTTTAAAATAACACCATTATCTTTTAATTGATTTTCTAATTTTTCAACTATTTTAGGATGAATTTTTCTTGATATTTTATCATGCCTATAAACCAAAGTAGTTTTAACCCCGCAGGCACTGAAAAATGAAGCAAACTCACACCCTATGGCACCACTTCCATATATAACTATCTCTTTCGGTAGTTTTTCTAGCCTTAAAGCTTCTTTGCTTGTTATTATAGTGGCAGCATTAAACTCTATGCCTTTAGGTATAAAAGATGACGAGCCGGTACCTATGATAATATATCTCGAGTCAATTATCCTATCATTTACTCTTACTCCCTCATCTGTTATAAAACCTTCACCCTCTACCAAATCAACTCCTGCACTTTTGCATTGCAACATTATAGAATCAG
Organism: Campylobacterales bacterium; assembly: GCA_027023175.1. GTDB lineage: Bacteria > Campylobacterota > Campylobacteria > Campylobacterales > JALSKU01 > JALSKU01. The sequence continues at coordinate 7,876 of JALVWW010000234.1, read as the reverse complement.
TTGATTTTTTAAAATGTTTTTGCAATTTTTCTTGAAGTTTATCTAGCTTTAAAGTATCTTTGTGCCTAGTAAAAACATCCTCCTTCAAGTCCAAAAGTGTCTTTGCACGATGGAGGAGATTTTTTGAAGGAATACAGCCGTGATGCAGACAAACTCCGCCAAGCTCATTCATATCTTTTTCAACCAAAGCTACTTTTTTACCTTTTTTTGCCAACACAATAGCTCCGGCATAATTCAAACCTCCGCCTACAAAAACAGCATCATACATTTTTTAGTTCCTCTTTAAAATCTATTACAAATTGTGCAGCTTTTACACCGTTTACGATCCTATGATCAAATGTAAAAGTAACGCTCATTTTATTATCTTTTAAAGCTCCAAAAGCTGCAATACCGCTATCATCTGCGTTTATTAACGCATCAAAACTATCAATAGAAAACATTCCAAGGTTGCTTATACCGAAAGTTGAACCTTTCAAATATTCATCTCTTATCTTTTTAGACCTGATACTTTTAAGCCATTCATTTATCTCTTCAAGACTCAAACTTTCTACATTTTTAAGCACTACCATATAAAGCGAATCATCTTTACTAAGAGCTACTGAGATATTGGAGTTTGGATAAACTTTCAAAATATTATCTTCCAAAACAGATCTACTAAAGTCAAACTTTTGCATACTGTTTGATAAAGCTTTTAATATATTGGCAGTTAATTTAATACCCTCTTTTTTATATATTTCAACCTCTTCAAATATATGATATACCGGCTTTTCCCAACTTTTTGTTACTGTATTTATCACAGCTTTTTGGTTGATACTAAGTTTTACAATTTTAGGAATATTGTGAAGTTTCACATATTGTCTTACTTCATCAGTATCTATCTTGTGATCTAGTTTAAATGTTGATAATTCAAGCCCATAATCATCAACTATTTTTTCGGCTTTTGGAGTAAAATATCTCTTTTTTGCAACTTCATCTATATCTTTTTCAAAAGCGGGTGTTGGGAGTTTATCCTCTTTTTGTAATTTCTCTATATCAAGCCCCAAAGAAGCAGCTTTTTGTTTGGCAACAGGAGAAGAGATACCTTTTGGAAGAGTTTGTGATGTTTCATCATTATCAAAAAGCAGATCCAAAACATCCTCTTTTTGCTCACTCTTTTGTTTGTTTTGCTCTTTTGGTTTTTTATCTTCTGTTTTTTGTTCAGCTTTTTTTAAAGGCTTACTCTCTTTTGGCGGTTCATTTTGCTGTTTTGTCTTTTGATCTACTGCTACATTTGCATCGGTATCTATCACCGCTATAACGGTTCCTACTTTAGCCTCTTCATTCTCTTTCAAACGAAGCTCTTTTACAATACCGTCTTTAAAAGTTTGCACTTCTATAACCGCTTTATCTGACTCTATATCGGCTATCACATCGCCCGAGCTGACTTTGTCTCCTACTTTTACTTTCCATTCTACCAGCTTTCCCTCACTCATTGAGTCGGAAAGTTGGGGCATTGTTATCTTATAGTCCATTTTTTCTCCCCCATTCTATAACTTTTTTAGCTATACTCTCAGGAGTCGGTATAGAAGCAAGCTCAAGTGTTCTGTTGTAAGGTATCGGTACATCTTCACCCGCGATCCTTAGAGGTGAGGCATCAAGAGAGAAAAATAGTTTCTCAGCTACAAAGCTTACTATTTGTGCACCATATCCTCCCATTTTATGATCCTCTTCTATAACTACAACCCTTTTTGTTTTTTGTATGGATTTGCTAAGAGTTTCAAAATCTATCGGATTTAAAGAGCAAAGATCTATTACTTCACAACTTGCAGATAATTCATCTTCTATATCTTCTATAGAATTCATAACATCATCTACCATCTTTAGATAACTTATGATGGTTATATCTTTTCCATCTTTAACCACTCTTGCTTTAAAAGGATCTAACTTCATATCTTTATCTACTTCACCCTCTTTATTATAAAGCAGTTCATGCTCAATAAATATAACAGGATCATCCATTAAAATAGCCTCTTTTAAAGCATGGTAGGCATAGTTTACATCACCGGCGGCAAACACATAAAGTCCGGGAACCGCACTTAGCATTTGCTCATAACTTTCACTATGTTGGGCGGCAAGCTGTTTGCTGACTCCCTGAGGAAATCTTACAACCATCGGAAGAGTTATCTTTCCCGCACTCATATATCTGTATTTTGACATGTGGTTTATGATTTGATCAAAGGCCAAAAGTGAAAAGTTTGCTGTCATGATTTCTGCTATCGGTCTTAGTCCGCCTATAGCCATACCGACTGCGTTACCGACTATACTAAGCTCTGCTATAGGAGTATCTATGGCTCTTTTTTCACCATATTTGGCGTAAAGTCCTTCGCTTACCCTGTAGCTTCCTCCATACATTCCAACATCTTCACCGAGTATGACTACACTCTCATCTTTTTGCATACACTCATCAAGTGCCATATTTAAAGCTTCACGATACAACATTGCCACACTCCTTGCAAAATACATTATCATAAAGAGTCGATACATCCGGCTCTTTTGAATTTAATGCAAACTCTACCGCTTTTTCTATCTCATCTTCAGCTTTTTTCTCAAGATTTGCTATCACTTCATCGCTTGAGCTAAAACTCTCTATCAAATCTTTTTTAAGCCTTTGAATAGGATCTCTCTCTTTGCATATTTTCATCTCTTCGGCACTTCTGTAACTGTTTGCATCTGCGATAGAGTGACCTTCGTACCTACAAGTCATAGCCTCTACAAAACATGGACCGTTTCCATCAAGAATATATCTGTTAGCCTCAGCAACTGCCTCATAAACTGCCAAGGCATCCATACCGTCCACTTCTATGGTCCTCATATAAGGCTTTGCTTTATTACTCTGCTTTTCAAAGTGAGATACTCTTGTTATCTTTGTACCTATGGCATACTCATTGTTTTCACACAAAAAAAGAAGTGGAAGCTGCCAGGCTGAAGAGATATTGAGTGATTCAAAAAATGCTCCACCGTTACTTGCTCCGTCACCAAATATCACCATCACGGCATTTTCACTCTCTTGATACTTTCTGGCATAAGCGCAGCCTACCGCATTTACTATCTGCCCGCCTACTATCGCATCACCTCCGTAAAAGTCAAGCTTCGGCTCAAAAAGATGCATAGAGCCTCCCCTGCCCTTGCTAACACCACTCTCTTTTCCAAAAAGTTCAGCCATTACAACTTTTGGCTCCATTCCTCTAGCGATTGCTAAAACATGCTCTCTATAAGTTGTAAACACATCCCCTTTTTTAAAAGCTTTCATAGCCGCCACACTAAAGCCTTCTTGACCTATATCCAAATGTAAAAATCCAGAAATATTACCTTTTAAGTAATACTCCTTCGCGGCATATTCAAACTTCCTGCCAAGATACATCAGATAATATAACTCTTCAGCCGCTGTCTTTTTCATATTTAGCCTCCCTAGAAAAGCTTACTATTTCTCTTCCTGCAAAAACTCCTCCAATGCATTTTTTACAGGTGTCATATACATCAACGCAGGACCTCCGTGCATCAAAACAGCCTGCATGCTTGCATCTATGATCTCCTCTTTGGTAGCTCCTGCATCAAGTGCACCTTTTACATGTAAAGCTATACACCACTCACACTGTGCTCCTACCGCAAGTGCAACATTGATAAGCTCTTTATGTTTTCTTTTTAGAGCATCTTCCTCTTCAACCGCAGACATAAACTGTTGAAACCCTCTTATTTGATTTGGAGTCTCTTTTTGTAAAAAACCTATAAGCCTTTTTACATCTCTTAATTTATCTGTATATACACCCATTCTAACCTCCTTAAAAAATTTTCTAATGTAATTATAACTCAATTTTTGTTTACTTTTGTGTTACTTTTCTAACTGAAAAATAAACCGGAAAATAATTTTTAATATAATTGGATGATTTAAAGCAAAAAGAGAAAATTCTCTAATGGTTGGGGATACATACGAAACGGATATGCCTGGAGAGATAAACAGCGGTATAAAAGCCGTTTGGGTAGATACTATCAACAAACTTCCCAAAACAGCTGCTAAAGAAAATTTTTTAAAAGTAGATTCTCTTTATATTTTAACAAAATAGATAAAACATTAGAAAGTTATTAAAGTAACTCGTTTTCAATGATATCAAGTATGTTTTTTGCTATTTCATCGGCTTGCAAGTTGCTTCTAATACCGTACAAATCCTCTTCACTATCTATAAACTCTTCTATGAATTCAGAACTTTCTATTCTCTTTTTCAAAAGCATAAAATTTTCTTCACCTATTGCATTTTGCAATCTTTCGGTTATATACAAAAGATAGTTATATTCACTCGGGTCAAAAACATCATCCTCTTCCATATCTTCATCATTGTAGTTTTCATCTACATTTATAAGATCAAATATACCCTCAACAAACTCTTTGTCTTCAATTTTTTCAAAAAGTTTAGGATAAGTTTCGCTCAAGCTCATAAATTACCTCCAAAAGTATTTCGCAAGTATTATTATATCATTTTCGATAATATATCCGCTATATACTTGGCACTGCTAAAACACCACTGGAAATTGTATCCCCCAAGTTCACCTGTAACATCAACTACTTCACCTATAAAATATAAATTTTTTACAAATTTACTCTCTAATTTTACTAGTTCATTTGTACCGACTCCTCCTTTTGTAGCTTCAGCTTTATCAAAGCCAAAATTTCCCGCAGGGGCAAACTCGTAGTTTTTTAGCAAATTTATCGCTTTTTGAGAGTGATTTACGGGCAAATCTTTAAAATTGTGAGTTTTTAAAAATTCAAGTGTAAATCTTTTTGGAAGAGGAAGTGCATTGGATAGGGTTTTGTTTGACTTTTTTATATCATATTCAGGCAGAAAATCACACTTTATCTTTCCCTTTTTCCAATAAAGTGAAGCATTTAGCACAGCGGGGCCTGTTATACCCCTGTGAGAAAAAAGTATATCATCAAAAAAGAGTTTATCTTCAACTTCTATCTTTGCTTTTAAGCTTACTCCACTTAGATTTTTCATCCAAAACTGCTCTTTTTGCAAACTCAACCCGACAAGTGCGGGAAGCGGTGCAGTAACACAATGCCCAAAAGATTTTGCTATCTTATAGCCTATATCTGTTGCTCCTAACTTTTTGTAACTCACTCCTCCGGTTGCTACAACTACTTTATTTGCTCTAATATCACCTTTTGAAGTATGCACTATAAAATTATTATCTTTTTCTACACCCAAAATCTCAGCTAAAAACTTTTTCTTGTTAAGTTTTTTTATGATTTCATTTGAACTTGATGCAAAATATTGGTTGTTTTTTATCTTTTTATACTTTATATCTCTAAAAAATCTCAAAACATCTTTGTTTGAAAAATTATCCAAAACCTTTTTTATCAGTTTTTTATCTCCAAGATAATTATCAGGGGTTACAAACTCATTGGTAAAGTTGCATTTTCCTCCACCGCTTACTTTTATCTTAAGAGGAGTTTGATTGTGATCTATTAGAAGATAATCTTTTCCATCTAAAAAAGAAGCCAAAAAAAGTCCGCTAGCTCCGGCTCCTAGTATGGCTATATCGGTTTTTATCATTTAGTTTTTTTAAGTCCATAGTTTTTAAATTTCTCTAAAATTTTATCCATCTCTTTATCATCTAAGACAACAGGCTCTCCTATAGTTTTTGCATGTATATATCCTCTTGCAAGATTTTCTACCTCTATTGCCAACCATAAAGCTTTTTTCAAATCTTTTGCTACTGTTACTACACCGTGATTGGCTATCAAACAAGCACTATATCCTTGCAGAGTTTTTATAATGCTATTGCTTAACTCTTTTGTACCGAAAGTTGCATAAGAAGTGCAAGGTATCTTTTTACCTCCCGCTACCGCTACCATATAATGATACGGCGGTATCTCTTTTTGGCAGGTAGCAATAGATGTTGCATAGGTTGAATGGTTGTGTAAAACACAATTTATCTCCGGTTTTGCCACTAACAAATCAAAATGAAAGTCAAGCTCGGATGAGGGTGGATATTTGCCTTTAAAATTTTTTTTGTCAGAAAAAGGAACAAATGCAATATCTTGCGGTTTTAACTCTTCATAAGCAATACCGCTGGGTGTTATTAAAAGTCCATCTTTGTACCTATGGCTTATGTTGCCTGAAGTTCCTTGGTTAAGTCCGATTTTCTCCATCTTTAAACATATCTCAATGATCTCTTTTCTTATCTCTAATTCACTCATTTTTTAACCTTTACCTGCTTATATGCAGATCAAATACAAATTTATTCGCAAGATAGTATCCTATACTATATGCTATCTTGTTGCCGTTTTCATCATGAATTAACATTTTCCTGACCAGTATCGGTACATCATCTTTTTCAAGTAAGAGATATTTTTTATCTTCATTTGAAGGCATTTTTGCCATTATCTCCTCTTGAGAAAAGAGTATTGTGATACCTAATTTATTTTCTAAAAATGTATATAGCTGTCTTATTTTTCCACCGTTAAACTCTTTGATATTTAACTCAAGCGAGGGGTGAAAATAACTCTTTACATACAAATCAGGCTCAAGATACCCCTTTACTCTTGTCAGCTTTATGATAGATGCCTCTTTTTGACATTGAAGTTTTTTTTGCACCTCATCTTTGCACTTTTCAAAAGCTACATCGTAAAAAAAGAGTTTAAAGTCCCTGTTTTGTCTCTTCATATCCTCATTGAAACTATACCAGTTGTTTAGTGTAGTTTTTATAGGAAAACTATTTTGATTTTTAAATGTGCCTCTGTTTTTTTTTCTTATGATGAGATTTTTATGTAGCAATGAGTCCATAGCTTTTCTAACTGTATTTCTGCTTACACCCAGCTCTTTTGCCAATTCTATCTCATTTGGAAGTTTTTCTCCATTGCTAAAAGGCTCTTTTTTAAGCATATCACTTATGATATTTTCAACTTGCATATGCAAAGGAGTGCTGGAGTTTTTATCTATAGATTGATTTAACTCCATACACTACCCTTATACAGTTTTTGAAAAGTCATAAGGAGGCTTTATGATACCTCTTTCAGTTATAAAACCGGCTATAAGTGAATGATCAGTTACATCAAAAGCGGGATTGAAAACTTTTATATCTTTTGGAGCTATTTGTCTATCTTTTATATATATAAGCTCATTAGCACTTCTCTCCTCCACTACTATATCATCTCCGGTTTTGGTTTGAGTATCTATAGTAGAGTATGGACAAGCTATATATAGTGGAATACCATAATACTTAGCATTGACCGACAATGAAGATGTGCCTATTTTATTGGCCGTATCTCCATTGTTTGCAACCCTGTCGGCTCCTACTATGATCATATCAACTTTTCCCAACTTCATAAGATATGATGCTACACTATCAGCTATCAAAGTTGTATCTACGCCAAATTTATTCAACTCCCAACAAGTTATCCTAGCACCCTGTAAAAGCGGTCTTGTTTCACTGGAGTATGCCTTAAATCTTTTCCCTCTACTCCAGGCTACATACATAGGAGCTAGTGCTGTACCTATACCTCCTGTTGCTAAGGCTCCGGCATTGCAAAGTGTAAGTACTCCATTGCCCTCTTTTATGAGAGATGAGCCATGCTCTCCTATAGCCCTGCAAGTTTCTATATCGCTTTTATGTATAGCAACCGCCTCATCTCTTAAAGCATTGTATAACTCTTTTGGAGTTTTATCTTTAGCAAACTCTTTTGATATAGCCATAAGTCTTTTTAAAGCCCAACTTAGATTGACCGCTGTGGGTCTTGAGCTGTTTAGATACTCCGCATTTTTGATAACAATATCTTTAAAACTTTGCATATCTTTATCAAGATGCTCTTTTAGACTTATAACTAAGCCGTAAGCCCCGG
>JALVWW010000233.1 GCA_027023175.1 Campylobacterales bacterium | reverse complement strand
CAAAGAAGAAGCGGTATAGCAAATGACATTATCTTAAGAGGTCAAAGAAAAGATGATATCAATGTTATAATTGATGACGGTAAGATATATGGAGCTTGCCCAAACAGAATGGACCCTCCTACTTCTCATGTTATTACAAGCAATATAAAAGATGTTGAAGTTATAGAAGGTCCTTATGATGTCGAGGATTTTGGCACATTAAGTGGCGCGGTAAAGGTAACTACAAATAAGCCCACAGAAAATCTTCACGGTAATGTCAACTTCAATATGGGAAGCTGGGGATATAGAAAGGGTTCAGCTTTTATAAGTGGCGGAAATGATAAAGTCAGAGCTTTGATAGGTGCTTCAACTGAGCAAAGTGGTCAGTATAAAGATGGTGACGGGCATACTTTAGCTGAGCAGTTAAAACTTGCAACAGATGGAACAACCAATGCAAAGTATCAGTATAAACCAAGTGAATTTGACAAAGATGCCTATAAAAAAACTTCATTTATGGGAAAAATATATATAAATATAGCTGACAACCAAGAGTTGCAATTAGGTTATACCGGCAACAGAAGTGATGATGTTCTCTATCCTTCAACTCCTATGGATGCTATAAGTGATGACAGTGACTTATATAATATAAAATATATTTTAAAAAATATAGGAAAATACTCTGATAAACTCTCTTTTGAGTATTACTATTCTACCGTTGACCATCCTATGACCAATCAATATAGAATAGCCAGTGATGGACTTGCAGGAACTGTAGCCAATGTAATGAGCTCAACCATATACGGCGGAAAGATAAAAAATGAGTTTACACATAATGGAGCTAAGATATTTTACGGCTTAGAAGCAAGCAAAAGAAATTGGGATGGAAGATATTATAAACAATACACCACCAATCCTGTAGCACTTAATGTAAGCATACCGGATGTCGATACAAATAATGTAGGGTTTTATGCAAAAGCAAAAAAAAGTTATGGAAAGTTTGAGTTGAGTGGCGGGGCAAGATATGACCATACAAAAATAGACCCCTCAAACAGTGATCCGAGTAAAACTTATAATGATGTAAGCGGATATATCTTTGGCTATTATCACTTAAATGACTCGCTGAAATATTTTATCGGTATTGGAAAGTCTATAAGAGTACCTGATGCAAAAGAATCTCATGACAGGCTAAAAGATTTAACTGGTGCGACTGACGGATATCTTGTGGGCAATCCAAATCTAAATGAAACAAAAAATTATGAAGGAGATTTGGGAGTTGAGGGAAATTATGAAAATACAACTTTTAAAGTAAAAGTTTTTTACAGTAGATTAAGGGATTTTATTGTTTACAATTCAACTGCCGTACAGTACCAAAATGTTGACGCAAAGCTTTATGGAGCCGAATTTAGCGGAACATATTTTGTAACTGATAGCTTTTATGTAGATGGAGGAGTTGCCTATCAAAGAGGTAAAAAAGATAATCCTTTGGCTGGTCAAAGCGATACAGACTTGCCATCAATTCCGCCGATAAAAGCAAATATCGGTTTCAATTATGACTATAATGACGCAACTTCACTAAGGGCAGAAGTTGTAGCATCAGGAAAATGGTCTCACTATGATGAAGATAACGGAGAGCAAGAGATAAATGGTTGGGGAGTTTTAAACTTAAAGGCAAGCAGAGACATTTATAAAGGTTTCAATGTAACTTTTGGAGTTGACAACCTGTTTGACAAAACTTATGCCATATCAAATACATATAAAGACTTGAGTTTGGTTTCCGGCAGTACAGGAGATGTAATGCTTCTTAATGAGCCCGGTAGGTATATATATGTAAATTTGTCATATAAATTTTAACAAAGGCGGCATTGACTGCCGCCTGATTTATAGAGGAAGAAGGGAGCTTATATTTCTTAAAAAATTGGTTGATTTTGGAGTTATTGGCTTTTTGGTGCTTTTAAGCATCATG
>JALVWW010000232.1 GCA_027023175.1 Campylobacterales bacterium | reverse complement strand
ATAGTATCGGTTATTATAGTCGGAGGGCGGGAAGTTTTGGTTACGCATGAGTTGACCACAGGAGGATTTTTCTCGTTTTTAACGGCTTTATCTTTGCTTCTTGACCCGCTAAAAAGAATATCAAATTCATACAGTAAATTTCAGATAGCAGTTGCCGCAAATGAAAGAATAAAAGAGATAATGTCTCATCCTGTTATGATAACTTCAGGTGAAAAAAAGATAAACTCCATAGAGAGTATAGAAGCAAAAAATGTAGAGCTCTACTATGGTGAAAACCGGGCGTTAAAAGGGATAAACTTTAGTGCCAAAAAAGGAGAAGTGATAGGTCTTGTGGGTGACAGTGGAGGAGGAAAGAGCTCTGTGGTCAATCTTCTTTTGCGCTTTTACGACCCAAGCAACGGTGCTATATATATAAACGGTGAAAATTTAAAAAACTTTGAGTTGACCAGTCTTAGAGAGCATATATGTGTAGTCAGTCAAAGGATTTACATAGTAAATGATACGGTTGCGGCAAATATTGCTTATGGTAAGCAAAGAGATGAAAAGAGGATAAAAGAAGCACTTAAAAAAGCCAATTTGTGGGACTATGTAGAGAGTTTGAAAGATGGTATTGATACACTTTTGGATGAATCCGGAACCAATCTGAGTGGGGGTCAAAGGCAAAGAATAGCAATCGCAAGAGCCTTATATACCAACCCTGACATTCTTATACTCGATGAAGCTACAAGTGCACTTGACAATAAAAGTGAAGCTTCCATTATAAAAACCATATATGAGCTAAAGAAGGATTTGATTGTCTTTGTAGTAGCACACAGGCTAAGTACTGTTGAAAATTCAGACAAAATTTTAGTTTTTGAAAATGGACAAATCGCCTGTCAGGGAAAAATAGATGAACTTAAAACCAAGTGCGAGGCATTTAAAAAACTGTATAACCTTGGGAAATAAGATAATTGTAAATTTGATATACAAGTGCAGAAGAGATACCTGCCAAAACTCCTGCTATGATATCATCTCCCATAACTCCTATGCCGCCTTTATAATTTTTATCGACCCTTCCTACAATGGAGGGTTTCCAAATATCATAAATCCTAAAAAAGATAAGACTCAAAAACATTTGGAGCAAGGTTGCTCCACTGAGTGAAAAGGCAAGCCATACTCCTACTACTTCATCTATTACTATCTCTTTTGGGTCGTTAGTGTTGGATGATTGTTCATATTTGTCTATCTCTTTGACAGCTATTAAAGTTATCAGGATACTTAACAATACCAAAGTTGATACAGGAAAATATTGAAGTATAAAATAGCCTACAACAGCTGCAGCTACGCTACCTACGGTTCCTGGAGCGAACGGTGACAAGCCGGTATAAAAAAATGTCAAAAAAAGCTTTCTCATTCTACACCCTTCATCCTTCAACCTTCATCCTTCAACCTAAGTCAGTGATGTTGTTTGGTAAAGCTCAAGCAATTTTATATAAAAATCTTTTTCACTATGCTCTTCCAAAAGTCCGTTGCCAGGCATCACAGAGTCATAAATATTGCTTAAGTCCTTAAATCTGTTTTTAAAAAGTTCACTTAGTATGATAGCAGATATCTCTTTTCTAACCAAAACAGCCGGAGGAAGTAAGCCTGCTTTTAATATCTCTAAAATTGAAGGGGAATGATAAGATATATGATGATGTTTTCCATGCGGACAAGTTTTTGTACTGACCAAAGTTTTGCACTGGTTACAATAAACAAATTCGCTCACTATCTCTACATTGATACCACTTTTTTCTACCTTGTCCATTATGGAGTTTATTCTATCATGGTCATAAAATATTCCGATACCTGAATGATTTTGTCCAAGAATTATATCACTACATCCAAAGTTTTTGGCTGCAAGTGAATCAAGTACCGCATTGTTGTAACCGGCAAAAATATAAGTATTTTCAAACGGCACTACTATTACTCTGTTTTTAGGTAGAAAATTATCTACAAAATACTCCAGTGTCTTGTATCTTATCTCATAAGACAATATATCTTTTTTGTATGGCTTTAGGAGAAATATAACCAAAAGATCAGTATCTTCAAGAGTTAACCTTAAGAGTCTTTCATGAGCCCTGTGTAAAGGTTTTGCAGCCATCATTATAGCAGTTGTTTTTTGTGAACCGATTAGTTTTTTTGCATTCGCTATCTTTTGTTTTACATTTTTTATGTCATCGAATTCAATATCATATTTTCCGCTTATTGCATATTCGCCAAGTCTTTTTAAGGTGTCTTTTACTCCAGGGTGACTTTCGTCATCAGTACCAAATATCGCTTTTATTCTTCTTTTGACATCTATTTTATATACAGAGTCAACTTCTATGTATCCTTTTATTTTGTTGTTGACAACTATTTTTAGTATTTCACCTTTTTTTGCATTTTTTAAAACTTCTTTGTTTCTTTTACCGGCAGGAGCCAATATAAAAGGAAAAGGTAAAAATTGTCCTTTGTAGGTATGTGTTTTATAAATCTCTTCCGACTCTTTTTTATCCATCAGCTTATCAACAGGCTTTAAGATACCCTCTTTGGCAAGAGAGAGTGTTGCTATAGCTTCCTTGTCTAAATGCAGTTCTTTAAGAGTATTATTTTTTCTTATTGATTCCATATTTCTTTCTTTTTTCCCATAAACTTTTTCTTGAAATTCCGAGCTTTTTACTAAGTTCGGTATCGGTAAATTTATTTTGAAAACTTTGTATTATGTATTTTACATAGTCATCAATAGATAATATATCCCCATTTTCATATATTTTATTATAATTGTCAAGGGAAAGTACATTAAAATTGTTATTTAACTCTTCATTTGAGTCTGTTGTACACAAAATTACCCGTTTTTTATCTATAATTGATAAAAGTTTGGCTTTTTCACTTTTCCTTAAATTTTGAAAATTAACGAGATAAAGCAGTGTACGATTGTCATACTGTTCTATTTTTTCCATAGCATGAGAAGAATCAACCGCTATAAACACAGGAGTAACTTTTATACTTTTTGCATACTCATAAACGAGTTTGTCTATAAGTTTTTGATAACTACTCTTTATAAGTACGGGAGGTATAATTTTTTTTGCATCTACCTGTTTTAATGAACTGTTTTTGAAAGAGTTTTCTATATAATTTTTTAGAAATTCATTCTCTTTTTTAAACTTTTTGTATTCAAAAAGATGATCAATCTTTCGTATCAACTCTTCTATCATGAAAGGTTTTAGCATATAATCATCAACACCCATTTTCAGGGGTTTTGATACTGTATCGTTGCTGATATAAGATATAAGCAGGATAATGATGGAATTTTTATATTTTTCAATCGCCGGATAAAAATTTTGTCCTGATATATTTGTCGAGAGTAAGACTATATCGTAATGTCCCTCTTCCAAGGCTTCTTTTATAGTTGCTACTATTTTACATGTATAGCCTACTTCAGAAAGCTTGGAAGAGATACTTTGCGCAAGATAAATTTCATTTTCAACAATCAGTACTTTCATGTCAATGTCTCCTTTTTTTGAAAACAAGTTTCCATGCAATTGTTCTCACTTCGTTGCAGAATTATGCTTATGCTGCATTCTCTCACTAAAGCTTTGCCTTTGGCAAGAATGAAATATTGAACATATTTCATATTTTTACCTCCTTGCTCCAGTCAAAATACTTTACTCCGGCAACAGCTTGAGCTGCAACTCCTTCTTCTCTTCCTATAAAACCCATTTTTTCAGTAGTTGTAGCTTTTATATTTATTTTGTATATAGGAATATCAAGAATGCTTGAGACCATTTTTCTTATTTTATCTTTATATGGGGTTATTTTTGGTTTTTGAGCTATAATAGTCAGGTCGATATTGCATATTTCATATCCTACACTATATAAGAAAAGTACTACTTTTCGTAACAACTCTTTGGAGTCTACATTTTTATACTGCTCATCATTGTCTGGAAACAGTTCTCCTATATCACCATATCCTATAGCGCCTAGCAGGGCATCGCACAGGGCATGCAGAGCCACATCACCATCGGAATGAGCTTTAAATCCATAAGGAACATTTATCTCTACCCCTCCCAAAAACATTTTTTTATCCTCTTCAAAGCGATGCACATCATACCCAAGCCCACAAAAAGTATCTTTTAATGGAGGTTTGATGCACTCAATTAAATTCAAATCATCCAAATAAGTTAACTTAACAGCTTTGCTTGAGCCTTTGATGTATTTTATGCTTCCGCCGATAGACAAAATCGCACTACTGTCATCAGTAAATATTTCATCGCCTTCAAGAGCTTTTTGTAAGATTTTAGTACGAGAAATTTGAGGAGTCTGTATAAGCTTTACATCCCTTCTGTCAATAAGTTTCTCTTTATAATGTATAGTATCGGTTGCTTTTAGATAAGGTACTATTATATCAGCCGCACCTGTATTTTGCAGGAGTCTTTGTAAAAAGTCATCCTCCAGGCAAGCTCTAGCCACATCAGTAACCATAACATATTCACTCTGAACTTTTTTAAGAGCATTTTTTAAAGATAGTTGCCTCTCGTCACCGCCTTCTACATAAAAAAAGTCGGCAAAATTTTTCATATATGGTATTTCATTTTTATTTGCTACCATTATAATATTATTTATTTTTAGTTTATTCTTGAGTCTGTTTGCCAAAAAAAGCCATAAAGGTTCATTTTCTGTTCTTAACCACTGTTTTTTTGCTCTTATCCCAAATCTACTGGAGTTTCCTGCTCCTAACAATATAAGAGTTAAATCAGGCAAATTTTGTCCTTTTTTTATCAAAGTGTTACGATATTATACACTTTAAAAGCTTTTTTTTATCTTTTTTATGATAAATTCCAATTTTAAAATATAAATAAAGGAGTCATATGATCACGAATGATATGATTACTGAAGCTTTGAAAAAAGTAGCATATCCGGGATTTACAAAAAGTATTGTAGATTTTGGATTTGTTAAAAATATTGAAGTGGATGGGGAAAAAGTGAAAGTTAGTGTTGAGATCACTTCATCAGCACCGGAAGTAGAAGAGCAGATTAAAAATGATATAAAAGAGGCATTTGAAAGTATCGGTGTAAAAGATTATGAATTGGATCTAAAAAAGCCAAAGATGCCTAGAGAATCAAGCTCTAAGGGTAAAAATATTGCCCCTCATATCAAAAATTTTGTTATGGTAAGTAGCGGAAAAGGCGGTGTAGGCAAATCAACTACTACAGTAAACCTTGCTATATCTCTTGCAAAGCAGGGTAAAAAAGTAGGTCTTTTGGATGCTGATATTTATGGGCCGAACATCCCTAGAATGATGGGAATAGTAGGAGAGACTCCAGAAATCATAGGAAACAAAGTAAAACCCATCTTGGCTCACGGTGTGGAAGTAATGAGTATGGGAAGTCTTATGGAAGAGGGTCAGTCGCTTATCTGGAGAGGTGCGATGGTCATGAAAGCAATTCAGCAGCTTTTACAAGATATTTTATGGGGAGATTTGGATGTGCTAGTTATAGATATGCCTCCAGGCACTGGTGATGCTCAACTTACACTTGCCCAAAGTGTTCCCGTAACTGCCGGAGTTTGTGTAACAACTCCTCAAAAAGTTGCACTTGACGATACTGCAAGAAGTTTGGATATGTTCAAAAAGCTAAACATACCAATAGCTGGAATAGTGGAAAATATGAGTGGTTTTATCTGCCCTGAGACAAACAAAGAGTATGATATATTTGGCAAAGGTACAACTGAGCCTTTAGCAAAAGAGTTTGATACTGTTGTGCTTGGTGAAATACCAATTGAACCAGCTATTAGAGAGGGTGGTGATGCAGGAAAACCAATAGCAAGTGAATTTCCTGATACAATAACTGCAAAAAAATATTATGAAGCAGCCCAGAAACTATGGGAAATGATAGAGAAGATAAACGAAGAGGGTGGAGTTGATAATGAAGCAATTCAGCCTACAATTGGTGTTGCAGGTACAGAAAGTGCCGGCAAAAGTGCTTGTTCAGTTTAAATAACTTCAGGTTGAAGTAACAAAACTTTTAAATTGATAAATACAAGGAGAGCAAAAACTCTCCTTGTTATGTTTAATTATCTTTAAAATAAAGATACAATCCTACTGCTTGAAGAGGCTTGCCCATAAGTTTTCCACAAATTTTATGTGACTTTATATAAGCTTTTGCTTCAGCAACTGAATTGAACTTAGGAAGCTTGGTAGCTTGACATTTTTTTGAAAATACCATTTTACCTTTTTTTGCCATCATGTGCTGTTTTTTGCTTATCATCATAGCTTCTTTTTTGTAAGCTTTTTTAGCCATAGCAAAAACTTCATCAAATCTCATAACTTTTCCGCCATATTTTTTGGCAAAAGCTTCTGCTGCAGCTTTTGTTCCAAAAGCATACTTGCTTACTTTGCTCATAGTGGCAGGTTTTTTACTACCTACTACATAATAAGCATCTTTTACAGGGATAAATTTTAAAGTAGAATTATCTACAACTTTTATATCTGTTGGATTTAAACCTTTTACGGCATCTTCAGCCAAGCAGTGCATAGAGCAGTACTGTTTTACTTTACCGTTTACCGTTGCAGCATGGTTGGTCTTGTAAAACATTCTTAATGTCATACCGCAATTTGGACAGTAAGCTTTTTCTTTACCGTTTTGAATGATTTGAGCTTTGTTCATAGGAACAGCTTGATACATCATATGTTTGCTTTTTGCTAAAGCACCTGTGGAAAAAATTCCAGCTACAACCAAGATACTAAGTAGTAATCTTTTTACCATAGTAAATCCTTTTAAAAAATTTATGACATTATATTCCCTAAAAGTTAAATGATTGTTAATTTTCCTCTTTGTGTATATGTTATAATTGCACAAAAATAAAGGGGATAACAGATATGTATAAAATACTTTTGCTTGAAGATGACGAGATGCTTTTACAGACACTAAAATCACTCCTAGCAAATCAAAACTATAAAGTAACCCCTGTTAAAAATATAAATCAGGCTCTTGATGAAACATATGAAAATAGTTTTGATTTGTATCTGTTTGATATAAATGTTCCATTTGGAAGCGGTATAGATTTGTTAAAAGATTTAAGAGACAGCGGTGACAAAACTCCTACTTTTTTTATTACCGCACTTAAAGATATAAAAAGCATATCCAAAGGATTTGATGCAGGTTGTGACGACTACATAAAAAAACCTTTCGATTTTGATGAATTGCTTGTAAGAGTAGAGGCAATTTTAAAGCGAAATAATCCTTTTATAAAATATGGTGACATAAAGTATGATCAAGAAGAAGACAGGATATATAAACATGATAAAGAGATTGAGCTTGGTGAAGTATCGCACAATATTGCATCTATATTTTTAAGTAATATAGGAAAAATTATTCATAAAGACCAACTTTTTGATCTTATGAAAAAACCAAGTGATATTGCTCTTAGAGTACAAATTAACAAGCTAAAAACAGAGCTGGGTCTAAATATAAAAAATGTAAGAGGATTGGGGTATAAACTTGAAAAGCTATGAAAAAGAGTCATTTTTAAAAATATTTATTATTTTTTTTAGTGTTTTGGCTTTAATGAGTGCTTTTATAGCATATCTCTATTATCGACAACAGATTTTTGTTTATAACAACAATCTTTTATATCAAATGAGAGAATATAATTTTAACTTTAAAGGTAAAAAATTTGATGCTACTATTGTAAATAATGATACCGATAAAAAAGTTGATATTCTTTATACAAATAAAAAAGAAGTTTATGCACTATTTAGAATATCTGCAACAAAAAATAAACTTTTAAAAATATTTTATCCTTTGGAAAAATATAAAAAGGATATAGAGTCTGTAAAGTTTAAAATATTGATATATTATGCTACTATTTTATTTTTATTGTTGTTACTCTCGTTTTTTTATGCTTTTTATGCATTAAAACCAATGAAGAAAGCTATTGATTTGATAGAAGAGTTTTTAAAAGATGTGATACACGATATAAATACACCTGTTGCAACTATACTTTTAAATACTCGCTTTTTAAAAACAAAAGATAATTCTGAAGAGTTAGACAGGATAGAGATAAGTGCTAAAAGGATATTGTCATTATATAAAAATTTTGAAGTTCAGATTAAAGGATTTCATCCTGAGATAACACAAGTAAATCCTTATGAGATTATAAGTGAAAGAGTAGAATATTTTAAAAAACTATATCCGGAAATTGCTATAAAAGTTTCAGGAGATAAGTTTGTATTTAAAAGTGATAAGGATGCTTTTATAAGAATTATTGATAACATAATCTCAAATGCCTGTAAATACTCTTCGCAAAATAGTCCATATATAGATATTGTTGTTAAAAAAGGAGAGATAATTATTAAAGATAACGGTATAGGCATAGAAAATATAGATAAAATTTTTGATAGATTTTATAAAGAAAATGAAAGAGGTTTAGGTATAGGATTGAATATAGTAAAAAAACTTTGTAAAGAATTAAATATATCCATTGATATAGAAAGCAAAAAAAATAAAGGAACAATAGTAAAACTAACACTTAACTAACACTCCTATGTAATAATTTCATTACAAAATTAATCATAGGAGGTTAAAGATGAAGAGATTGGCTTTAGCAGCTTTGTTAGCTGTAGGAATTTTAAATGCAACTGATTTTACACAAATGACAACTGAAGAGTTGGTTGCAGCAAGAGGTACGGTAGCACCGGAAGATCAAGCTGCTTTTCAAGAAGAGTTGCAAAGCAGACTAAGTA
>JALVWW010000231.1 GCA_027023175.1 Campylobacterales bacterium | reverse complement strand
GGGGTCAGGTGATAGTAATAGTACTATTACTATCACCTGACCCCTTACAAAGTAGGAAAAAATGAATGAGTATAGATAATGAACAAACAATTTTTCAAAAGTTTATAAATGGAGATTTTGGACTAGCAGTAACTTATTGGGTTTTTTTAATTTTAGCAAATATTTTATTTAAGATTTTTCTAATTGCAATTGCGGATAATATTGATAGTTATACTGTTATGATATTGAGTAGTTTTTGGCTTGTGTATCAGCCGATTGCTCTCATGGCTACTTCAAGAGCAATAAAAAAGTATCAAGGCAAGAAAATATGGAAAGCACTTGCGATAATTGCTGTAGTATTGGCTTGGGCAGGCTATATTCTTTCTATTTTAAAGGTTGTTGTCGCAATATCTGATTTTATAAACAGAAAACAAATAATAGAATCTACTAAAGTTACAATAAAAAATAATACTAAAAAAGATTTTTTAGTGAGCAAGAATGGGATAAAATTGCCTAAAGAAGAAAAAAACTTAAATAGTTTATCAAAAGAGTTTCAAAAATATGGATATTTTAAAAACAAAAATAGTGCTCAAAAAAATATTTTATACAACAAAATCATTCCTCAAAAAAAGGTTAATCCTCTTTTTTTAGATAAAGAGATTGATGAGGTTATTCAATATAGAGATAATCTTTTTATAACTTATGAAAGCGGAAGCGATACATACTTGTATCAATATTTACAAAATAATGATGTATGGGATTTAAAAAAGAGTTTTTTGATTGAAGATCATATATGTTTAAAACCCTCAATTTATAAAAATTATTTGGCAACTTATTGTCATGGTAATAAAAATCTTTATTTGCTAAATTTAAAAAATTCTACAAGTAAAACTCTCCATACAAAAGAAGATATTACAGATATATTGTGGGATGAAAATAGACTTGTATGTGCAATTGGTGGGTTTAAAATACAATGGCGAGATAATAATTTGAGTTTAGTAGGTAAAGTTAATTATGATTACTCTTTAGCACCTTATTATATAAGAAAGAATGTCAAAAAAAGTAATTTTAATTTAGCAAATGTTCATTTAAGAAAAAATAACGGTAAAATATTGGCTTATTCTCGTTATCTTACAATGTTAATTGATTCAAAAAACAAAAATATTTTGGATACTAGTTCTAATGTTATTCCAATGGGTATGGCGTTTAAAAAATATTATTACTTAAAAAATTGGGATAACTTTTTTAAGGATAAACACAATTGGGGAGTATTTGCGGCACCTGATGATGCTTGGCTTGAGAGTGTTGATGGAAATTTTTATATCAATGTTTTATCGATGGGAAAAGTAATAATTTGGCAATGGTCGCTAAAAAGCGGTAAAAATATTGCTGTTATCAATTATGACTTGAATGGAACAAAAGATATAAATATTACAAGCAATAAATATATCCCAAAAAAATATGTAGGAACATTAAAAGACAAGGTCGGTAAAGTTGGATTTTTTTATACATCAAAAGGGTTTGAAGCAATTCATTACGGTAAAAATTTACAAGATATAAAATTACTCTCTTTTGCAAAAAAGCCTGATTTGCAGATAAAAAGTTTTTATTATGATGAGAATAAAAATGAGATAAATCTTTTAACGGTTCAATTTAAAACAGATTTGGACAAATTTTATATATCATCAAAAGGAAAAAATTTTTATTTTGCTTATGAGCCGGATATTAATTTGCCAAGAGATTATTTGAATGAATTTTTAAAAGATGATTTATATAACTTTATGCTAAGAAGAAAATATCATCTTTCAAAGTGGCAGGGTATAAAGAGGCTAAAAGAAAAAATAACTCTTGTAAAATATCCTTGGGGTATGGTAAAGTGTGGTGATAATATTGCTATATATGGAACCGGCAATTGGTGTGGGTTAGATATTTATGATAAAAATTTAAATTTAATTGCTCATAAATA
>JALVWW010000230.1 GCA_027023175.1 Campylobacterales bacterium | reverse complement strand
CTTTCTATTTATCATTACAGTACAACCCGTTATGGTGTTTTGCATCAAAAGCCTGTTAAATCCATTCATACCTGGGTTTATCTGCTCAAAATGCCAAAATGATTTGTCAATAGTCTGTAAATCTTCATCAACCACTTCTAAATCAGTATGAACCAACAAGGGAATATCTCCAAATTTCCTCTCAAGTTCCCTCATTTTTATAAGTGTTTTTTCTATCTTTTCTTCTTCCCATACATCATCTTGATCACAAAACATAAAATAACTACTATCACTCTTTAAGACATACTCCAATAAAGCAGAAAAACTATTGCTAGAACCAAGATTTTTATTTGATACTATAACTTCTATATTAGAAGAATTTAATATGCCTAAACTATTATCTATGGAACCGTCATCTCTTGCAATTATATTGAAGTATTTATATGTTTGATTTTGCAATGAAGCTAGTTGTTGTTTTAAATATTTATCTCCATTATAAGTGGACAATAAAACATTAATCTTCACCATTAGCTCAACTTATTATAAAAATATTGTGTTGCTTCAACAAACCCATCAACACTTCCACAGTCAAATCTTTTACCTTGGAATTTATAAGCAAGAACTTTCCCATCTTTTGCAAGTTCGAGAAGTGCATCAGTTATTTGAATCTCACCACCTTTTCCAGGTTTCGTCTCACGCAATACATCAAAAATTTCAGGTGTTAAAATATATCGACCAATGATAGCTATATTTGATGGGGCATCTTTTGGATCTGGTTTTTCAACCATATCTGTAACTTTAACAAGTGAATTATTTAAAAAATCACCTGCTATAACCCCGTACTTACTACTCTCCTCTTTAGCTATTTCTTCTACAGCAACAATACAACATTTATACTCATTATAAAGTTTAACCATTTGTGCAAGTACTCCATCACCCTCATTGTCGCATAGATCGTCTGCAAGTATAACAGCAAAAGGTTCTTCTCCTATGAGTGTTTCACCCGTAAGTATTGCATGACCAAGACCTTTCATCTCAATTTGGCGTGTATATGAAAATGTACAGTTTGTAATAACTTTTCTAATCTCAGTTAAATAGCTCTCTTTAGCAGTATCTTTTATCTGATGTTCTAGCTCATATGAAATATCAAAATGATCTTCAATTGCACGCTTACCACGCCCTGTAACTATTGCCATAGTATTTAGTCCTGCTTCTATCGCTTCCTCTACACCATACTGAAGTAATGGCTTAGTAAGAACAGGCAACATCTCTTTTGGTATTGCTTTTGTTGCAGGCAAAAACCTTGTTCCATATCCTGCTGCTGGAAATAAACATTTTTTTATTGTATTCATGTTCTAGCTATCACTATTAAAAATATCACGAGTATAGACTTTTTCTTCCACATCAAGTAGTTCATCACTCAGTCTATTTGCCACAATTACATCACTCATTTTTTTAAAATCAGCTATATCTTTGATTATTTTGGAATGAAAAAATTCATCTTCTTCTAATACAGGCTCATAAATAATAACTTCTACACCTTTAGCTTTTATACGCTTCATAATCCCTTGAATAGCAGAACTTCTAAAATTATCACTACCTGATTTCATAACGAGTCTATATATTCCTACTATTTTTGGATTTTTTTTAAGTATAGAATCTGCAATAAAATCTTTTCTTGTACTATTTGCTTCTACTATAGCACTTATCATATTACATGGGACATCTGCATAGTTTGCTCGAAGTTGCTTGGTGTCTTTTGGTAAACAATATCCTCCATAACCAAAACTAGGATTATTATAATGCATACCTATTCTTGGATCTAATCCAACACCTTCAATAATCTGTTTTGTATTTAGGTTATGAGTTTCCGCATAAGAGTCAAGTTCATTAAAATATGCTACTCTCATTGCTAAGTAAGTATTTGCAAAAAGTTTAATAGCTTCTGCCTCAGTAGAATCTGTAAAAAGTATAGAAATATCTTTCTTTATAGCTCCATTTGCCAAAAGATTTGCAAATACTTTGGCTCTCTCACTTTGTTCACCAACTATAATTCTACTTGGATAAAGATTATCATGAAGAGCTTTTCCTTCTCTTAAAAATTCAGGTGAAAATATTATATTATTAGTATCAAACTTTTCATTTATACTCTTAGTATAGCCTACTGGCACAGTTGATTTTATAACCATTGTTGCATTCGGATTAATTGCCATAACATCAGCAATTACATATTCTATACTTTTTGTATTAAAGTAATTTGTCTTTGGATCATAATCTGTAGGCGTAGCGATAATGACATAATCAGCACCTTTATAGGCTTCTTCTTTATTAAGAGTTGCTTTAAAATTTAGGTCATCTTTTTGCAAATACTCTTCTATCTCTTTATCCTCTATAGGAGAGATTTTTTTACTAAGCATTTCTATCTTTTGAGGAATAATATCTAATGCAACCACTTCATTATGTTGAGCTAACAAAAGTCCATTACTCAATCCAACATACCCTGTTCCTGCAATTGCAATTTTCATAAAAATTTTTATACCACTGCACAAATTTCACTATTCCATCTGAAAGTTCTGTAGCAGGCTTATATCCAAAGTCATCTATAAGCCTACTCACATCAGCATATGTAGAGACTACATCACCATCTTGCATTGGCATAAAGTTTTTCTCTGCTTTTTTTCCAAGGGCATTTTCTATGGTTTCTATGAAAGTCATAAGAGGCAGTGGTGCATTATTTCCAATATTATAGAGTCTATACGGGGCAGATGAACTTGATATCTCTGGATCTTTTGCATCCCACTTTTCATTTGACTGAGCTGGGTTGTCTATAACTTTTATAACACCATCGACTATATCATCTATGTAAGTAAAATCTCTACTCATCTCACCATTGTTAAAGACTTTTATAGATCTGTCATGAAGTATGGCATCAGTAAAAAGCATTGGCGCCATATCTGGTCTTCCCCATGGTCCATAGACTGTAAAAAAGCGTAATCCTGTAGTCTGAATACCATAGAGATGTGCATAAGTGTGTGCCATCATCTCATTACTCTTTTTAGTAGCGGCATAAAGGCTTACTTGATGCTCTGTCTTATCTGTCGTTTTAAATGGTTGTGATTGATTGAGTCCATAAACTGAAGAACTTGATGCAAACGCTAGGTTTTTTACACCATGATTTCTGCATCCTTCGAGTATATTTAAGAATCCTACCACATTACTCTCTACATATGCATGAGGATTTTCAAGGGAGTATCTTACACCTGCTTGAGCTGCGAGGTTTACAACAGCATCAAATTATTCTTGTTTAAACAGTCTATCCATCGCTTCTTTATCAGCTAAATCCAGCTTATAAAAGCTATGTTTGTTAAAAGTATGAGAGTCTGTCTTTTTATTGTCTTCGATATCTTCTTTCTTAATTCCAAGCTCTTTGAGTCTTCCATATTTAAGATTGACATCATAGTAGTCATTGATATTATCTATACCTATCACTTCATCACCGCGTTCAAGAAGTTTTTTTGCTAAGTGAAAACCTATAAATCCCGCCGTTCCTGTTACTAATATTTTCACTTTTTTATTTCCTTCATATGTATTTGATGCCACTCATACAGCATTATAAAAGCAAATATAAGGCGTTGGTTAAAAGTTGGTTGTTTAAGTTGCTCTTCTACCCATTGTATAATTTTTTTAGTATTTAACTCTTTTATATCTCTTGAAGAGAAAAAGCTTTTAACACTCTCTTTTTCAAACCATCTTTTTATCCACTCATCCATAGGAAGCACAAAACCTTGTTTTTCTCTTGTAAAAATAGAATTCGGCAAATGTTTTTTACCTACATCTCTTAGTAACACTTTATATTCATCTTCACAGATCCAATCTTTTTCTTGAAGGCTAAAACTAAAATCAACCACCTTATGAGATAAAAATGGAACTCTCCCCTCTAATGAATTTGCCATTGCCATTCTGTCTAGTTTAACAAGAAGGTTGTCTGGAAGCCAAGTCATCAGGTCTGCATACATCGCTTTTTTAATGCCATTTTCACTAATATCAAAAAAATCTACTAACTGTTCTTCATACTTTGTTGAAGTACTAAAATCTTGCTTCATAAACATCTTACAACTTTGAACAGACATTAGCAGTGGAAAACCAGAAGGAGTAACTCCTTGAGTATTATCTACTAATGACGAGAGTTCATTCCCTTTTTCAAACTGTTTATAGTAGCTATATCCACCAAAAACTTCATCTCCGCCTTCGCCAGATAAAACTACTGTTACAAATTTTTTAGCCTCTTTTGCAAGCCAATAAGTAGGTAAAGTAGCTTGGTCTGCTAATGGTTCATCAAGCTCAGCTACAACAGTTGGTAGAAGTTGTACAAATCTACTTTCATCAAATATAAAATGATGATGGTTGCTATCAATATATTTAGCTACTTCTTTAGCATACTTGCTTTCATCATATTTATCCGAATGAAATCCCATAGAAAAAGTATCTATTTTTTTATGTTTTTTTGCAGATAAAGCAGCTATCAAGGAGCTGTCTATACCTCCAGATAAAAATACTCCTATTGGAACATCCGAACGAAGTCTTAAATCAATTGATTCTATAAGTCTATTGTGCAATTCTTCTTCTTTGTTTTTGCACTCATACTCAAAAATATTTGGCAGATAATAGCAATACTCTTCAATTTTAAAATAATCCAAATCTAAACAAAGATAATGTGCTGGTAAAACTTTCTTAATACTATCTATAATAGAATCTTTTCCACTAGTAAATCCAAGCATCAAATATCTTGAAAGAGCAGTAGAAGAATACTCCAAATTTATCCATTCTAAGCCCAATATTGCTCTTAAATCAGAAGAATATGCAAATTGATGATTTCCTTTTATTGCAGAATAATAAAGTGGTTTTTCTCCAAATCTATCTCTTGCTAAAAAAAGTTTTTTGAGATTTTTATCATATATTGATATTGCAAACATTCCATCAAGTTTATGGAGTAATTTTTCTATACCCCAGGCACAATATCCATGGGCTATGACCTCTGTATCGCTATGGCTAATAAACTTATACCCAAGTATTTGTAATTCTTCTCTTAACTCTATATGGTTATATATTTCACCGTTTTGAAAAACAATAACTTTTCTATCATTACTAAAAAAAGGCTGTTGTCCGCCTTCTAAATCAATAATAGAAAGCCTTCTCATCCCAAGTTCTATGCCATTTTCACTATATCTTCCCTCTCCATCTGGACCTCTTTTATATATCTTTTCAAGCATATTTTCTATATTTTGTTTTATGTTTTCATCTGATTTATCTATAATACCAACTATTCCACACACACAACAAGCCTTTATCTTTTTAAAACTTATTTTTCATCCACTTTAGATGTGACTCTTCAATATATTTTATTGTTTTCTTTTTGCTTTCGTATCCCATAAATACAATTTTACCGGGATCTTTATATCCTTCAAACCAAGCTCGAATAATAGGAATCACATTAGGTTTTTTAATAAGCATCTCTTTAAGAGAATCTATTTTTCTAAATACTCCATTAGTTGTAACTGCTATGATTTTATTATCTTGTTCCCCTTTATCCAAAAGCTTTAGCATACCTATTACTTTAACTTTTAAAATGTCTCCTCGTTTAGTACTTTTGGATAAAACTATAATATCTAAAGGATCTCCATCCCCACTTCTTGTTTGTGGAATAAAACCATAATTTCCTGGATAACCAAGAAATTTTACCTTTCTTGGTTTTCCATGTCTAAATTCCCACTTAATATTTCCACTTTTATGATCTACTTCCCATTTTTCTCGAGTTCCTGTAGGTATCTCAATAAGTGCTTGATATAGACCCTCCTTTTTATAATCTATATCATTTATGAGATGAACATTTGAAACCATTATATAGTTTCCATCCATCTTATATTTTATCTCTTTAGCAAAACTTAAGACACTCAAAAGCAAAAATATAAAAATAAATCTATTAGTATGTAATATCATTTTTTGCACTTACTAATACCACTTCACTAATACCATCTATCTTAGAAAATCCACTTATAAAATCATTCATCTCTACATCTTCTTTTAAAGATATATCATAAGTCATATAAAGTTTTTTACCATCTCCTGATGGCTCCATATGAAGTAGAGCATTATTTTCAGAATGTTCATTTATATAATTTACATAACTATCTTTCTTTGTTTTATCAAAATAAAATCTCAAAATAAAATCACTTGCTCTTTGAACACCAAAGTTAAATTTATATAATATCCATGCAATACCACTCATAAAAATAGTAGCAAAAACCGCTATAAAATAGTTACCAGTTCCTGCACCCATACCTACAGCTAATGCCATAAATACATAAGCAGTGTCTTTGGTATCTTTCACAACTGTTCTAAATCTTATAATACTTAAAGCACCTACTAATGCAAAAGCCCGTGCCAAAGAGTTGCCTATAACCATCATTACAAAACCAATAATAATTGTTACAAAGATTATTGTAAGCACAAAAGATTGAGAATAAGATAATCCTTGATGAGTTTTTTTGTATGTGTATGCTATGAACATACCTAATACAAATGCCACTAAACTGTTTAACACAACTTCCATCGGAGTATAGTTAAATACTCCACTCATTGCCTCTACTAATTTATTTTCCATATTTTGTCTCCTTTAGTCATTTAAGTCTTCTATTAGCGATGTTGATTCCATCCCTGTACAATATTTTGAAATCGATACACGATTCAACTGATACTTGATCATAATCCTATGAAACCATGGGGGAACATGTTTTCTAAACTTCACTTCCATAATGGTATAGCCATCTATAAGTTTCCTCCTATATAAATCATCTTTTGGAAAAAGCTTCGTTGTTTGAATCCCATAAAGTTCCCCATCAAAAGTTATTCGAAACTCATAATCATATTTACTCTGATATGCTCTTCTTTGATAGTCTATAAGCATAACTGGTTTTATATTTTTACGATATTTATCGTATACAAATTGTTTTGCTACTGGATTTTCACTATTATAGAGTGGTTTTAATAGTTGAAATACATCATTAATATCTTCACTATTATGTTCTATACCCATTCTATGTTTATAAACAAAATTATTGTATCTACCTTTTAGTTCTAGCATTATAGGTATATTTTCATTATACTCTGTTGAATAAGTACGAATTCTAAACTTTTGTCTATGCAACAAACCATCCACTTTTTCATAGTAAAATGAATATACTGGATCATCAAAATAAAGACTTCTAACTAAATACTTTTTATTTTCAAATTGTTCTACGAATGGATCAAGTTGCATAAAATAAGATAGCTCTTTTTCTATATCTTTTCTTTTTTCATCATCTAAAATATATTTAAACTCATATCTTAAAAAATGTTCTTGTATCTTACTCATAGTAACCTCTTATTGCTTTATTTATCAAATATGCTTTATTTTTGAAAATAGTTTCTTTAAAATCATATTTGATAAAACCATCATTATTTATGATAATCTTTCTTTTTTTCAAACTTTTTATATCAAATTTGTTTGGTGTATCTATAAAGCTATCATTTATAATAACCTTTGATTTTTTACCAACTGTAGCATTTACAATGTTTTTTGTTAATTTACACTTATCTAAGAAGATAGTACCACCTTCACTATATCTCCAGTTTTTATGATAAGCATCAACTGCTTTTTTGTTTTCTACAAAAGAAGTATTATAAATATAGGCTTTTGAAGTATCTTTACTTTGCATACCAATCTCACACCCTTTTATATAGTTATTTATAGCAAGTAGCTTACTTCCTTCACCTATGGAAATGCCTTTATCTTTTGAATTATAAAATTTTGTATTTATAACTACTGCATTTGTAGTCATTAAGTCTATAGAATCATTTCCACTATCTATGAATTCACAATTTTCTACTACAACATTTGATATATCTACATCAAGTGCATCTGAGAGTGAATGAACAAATTTTGTATTTTTAAATCTACCTGAGCTATATATTATATGCACCATATCATCTGTTCTATGACTATCATAAAACTCACAATCTTCTACTAAAAAATCTTTTACATTATGAATTGATAACATTGCAGTATATTCATATAAATCCCCCTTATCTCCACTTCCATCTTTAAAGATACAATGCTTAAATACTGAACCATTGGCTTTTTCATCTTTAAGTGCCAATGTATTCCAAGGCTTTGATTTATCTTTTGCCTCAAAAACAATAGGATTTTCCTTTGTTCCAATTGCAGTTATTTTTCCTAACACTTTAAGAGTTGCATTTTCATCAAAGATTATTTTTGTTCCAGGTTTAATGATAATATCTTTATCAATAACATTAAACCCTTTTATATTTTTCACACCTTGCCAAACTAAAGGGGTTGGATCTTTATACTCTTCAACCACATTATAAACATTATAAAAACTTTTTTGTTCTATATGCGGTACTTTTTTTACTGTTATTATTTCATCATTTAAATTTAAAAATTGGAATTTTACTTCTTTTATATCATTTACATCTAAACCTTTAAATTCTAAATCATATGAAATCTTATGATATGAAATCTTATTTATGAAATCAATACCTGCTATCAAACTAGTATAGATATATAATTCATTATTTTTTTGATATATTTTTAATTGTTTTTTTACATTTTTTCCATCAATCCATCCCAGTTTCGTAGTATAAAAATTATAATAAAATTTATTTGTATTTATCTTGTACAAACCATCCAAACCATGATTCCTAGATTTGTATGTTTCTGTTACAGTGTATTTATATGTTTTTGGAGGTATCACAC
>JALVWW010000229.1 GCA_027023175.1 Campylobacterales bacterium | reverse complement strand
GAACAAACCGGAAGGGGAATGCCAAAAAGTGTCGCTTTTATCACAGAGAGTACAGAATCTTTTCCAAGATGATTTTTTACTATACTGTCCGGTACAACTTCATGCAGGATACCGGCTATTATAAGCCCCAGTAAAATATACGGTGCCATGGCATTGCTCAAATCTATCAAAGCATTTAAAAACTCCAAAATGTAACTCATTAACATATCCTATAATCCAAATTTTGTAATAGAGTTCATTGTACTAGCACTCATCATTGAAGTTATAGCCTTTTAAAAAAGTTTTGACTTAACACCAAGTAGATAAGACTTCAACTTTTTTAAAGATCTCTAATCTCCAAGTATAAGCACTACTCCAACAAACTCTATTACAAAATTTGGATTTAAAATTATGATATAATCATATAACAATATTGTTATATATTTTTACTTAGAAAGAGGTAATATGGATGAATTAATAAAAACAGCAAAAGTTTTTAGTGATAAAAACAGGATACTTATATATGCATTGATTTTAAAGTACAAGGAAGTTTGCGTATGTGAAATATGCGATACTCTTAAGCTTTCTCAGCCATTGGTATCAAGACACTTGAAGCAGATGAAACAAAGCGGTGTCATATCGTCAAAACAGGAAGGAAAATGGTGCGTATACTCCGTCAATACCACTTTGCCCGATATAGCCCAGTGCTATGAAAAAGATATTAAAAAAAGTATAATTCAACTCTTGCCAAAGCTGCTGGTATGCAAAAAAAGGTAGTATAAATCATATAAAGATGGTGCGGATGAGAGGACTTGAACCTCCACGCCTTGCGGCACCAGATCCTAAGTCTGGCGTGTCTGCCAATTTCACCACATCCGCACAACAATGACAAGTGGTACGCCCGTCAGGATTCGAACCTGAGACCTACGGCTTAGAAGGCCGTTGCTCTATCCAGCTGAGCTACGAGCGCATAAAAAGCAAAAGTCAAATGGTACGCTCGAAAGGAGTCGAACCTTCAACCTACGGATCCGAAGTCCGTTGCTCTATCCAATTGAGCTACGAGCGCTCAATAATGGGGTGGGTAATGGGACTCGAACCCACGGCCCTCGGAACCACAATCCGATGCTCTAACCAACTGAGCTACACCCACCATGGATGGTCGGGGTGAGAGGATTCGAACCTCCGGCCCCCTGGTCCCAAACCAGGTGCGCTAACCAGACTGCGCTACACCCCGAGCTGACATCATCATTTTGAGTCTGCAATTATATAAGAATGGAGCTTAATTATCCATAAAATAACCCTTTATAAAATTGGAAAATTCTAAAAATAGTCTATTTTTATACTTATTTTTATGGTATATGAGATAAAAATCTCTCTTAAATACAAAATTTTTTAAATTTATTTCAAACAATACTCCACTTTTAAGTTCATCCTCCACGCAAATTCTGGATATACAGGTCAATGCATCATTATTTGCATATAAAACTCTCTTAATACTTTCAAAACTTGAAAATATCAACTGTTTTTTTAAATTTGTTGAATATTTTCCGATATTTCTTAAAAATATCTCCCTTGTACCCGAGCCCTCTTCTCTTAAAAGCCAAATTTTGTCCAACAGCTGGTCTATATATATACTCTTTTTTGCAAGTTTCTTATCACTGCTTACAACTATCAATTCATCCTGCCCTATTTTTTGCATAAATACATTTTTGAATTTTACCTTTGATTCGATAAAACCTATATTTACACTGCCCTCCTCTACCATTTTGGCTATCTCTTGTGAATTTTTTGTACTGTTATTAACACTGACATCAGGATATAGTTTTTTAAAATCAAAAAGAATTTGAGGCATTATATAGTCGCCTATGGTTCTGCTTGCGGCTATATTTAATTCTCCCAAAAGTGTATCTTTTCTAAAAAGCGAGACACTCTCCAAAAGAGCATTGTAGTGCTCTTTTGTTAATAGTTTAAAATATTTTCCTCTTTCGTTGAGTAGTAAATTTTTACCTATTCTGTCATAAAGTTTTTCACCCATTTTATTTTCAAGTGATTTAACTGCAAGCGAAACCGCTGACTGGGTAATACCCAGTTTTTTAGCAACTTCACCGACATGAGCAGTATTTGACAATTCATAAAATATCTGCAGCTCCCTAAGTGTCATCATTATCCATTGATTTTTTTTATGATTATATCATATTTAATTAATTTTACAAATATATTTAAACCTATTATAATTGCACTAACAAAAACTTAGGAGAAACTATGGCTTTTTCAAAAGAGAATAGGGCAAATACATTAAGCGGGATACTTTTTGTAGCACTCTTTTCGGCTTCAGCTACATATTTGGCAGATTTTCCATCCCTTAAAAATCTAGGTATCAGTCCTCTGATAGTCGGTATCTTGTTGGGAATGGTATATGCAAACACTTTAAGGAACAAGCTTCCTGCCGAATGGGTCCCGGGTATTCAGTTTTCGATGAAGATTATCTTAAGAGCCGCCATCATATTTTACGGCTTTAGGGTAACTTT
Organism: Campylobacterales bacterium; assembly: GCA_027023175.1. Classification (GTDB taxonomy): domain Bacteria; phylum Campylobacterota; class Campylobacteria; order Campylobacterales; family JALSKU01; genus JALSKU01. Next base: position 6,318 of record JALVWW010000229.1, on the reverse strand, counting down.
TCAAAATATAGAGCAAGTCGGAATTCCGGGTATCATCACAAGCGCCTCGGTTGTAACCCTTACTTTTATCATAGGTTATTTTGTAGGCACCAAAATACTCAAACTTGATGAAGACACCACTATGCTTGTAAGTGCGGGAAGCTCTATTTGTGGGGCTGCAGCAGTTCTTGCAACAGAGCCTGTGGTAAAAGGTGAACCATATAAAAGTGCAGTAGCGGTAGGAACTGTTGTAATATTTGGAACAACGGCAATGTTTTTATATCCCTATCTTTACAAGGCCGGATTTATACCATTCGATGCTAAAGATATGGGTATATACATAGGTGGAACCATCCATGAAGTTGCTCATGTTGTAACAGCCGGAAACAGCGTAGGAGAGGAGACTGCAAAATACGCAGTTATCGTAAAAATGATAAGAGTTATGATGATAGCTCCTTTTTTGCTGGTACTTGGCTATTGGCTTGCAAAAAAAAGAGGTGGACAGGAAGGTAAAAAAACTTCTATTACCATCCCGTGGTTTGCAGTGTTTTTTATAGTTGTAGCAGGGGTTAACTCTTTGGATATGCTACCTCATAACTTAGTTGGCAGTATAAATAAAATAGATACATTTGCCCTTACCATGGCAATGACCGCAATGGGCATGGAAACAAATGTGGGCAAATTTAAAAATGTTGGTCTTAAACCGATATATTTGGCATCGATACTCTTTTTGTGGTTGATTTTTGGAGGTTTCTATATAGTTAAATTTGCTTTAAACTTTTAATATGATAAAATTATAAAAATTTATAAAAATACTAGGAATTTTATCTATGAAACTGTTTGGAACTGACGGAGTTAGAGGAAAAGCCGGAGTCAAGCTTGATGCTATGACGGCCATGAAGCTTGCCATGGCCGCCGGGATTTATTTTCGCAAAGAATCAATAAACAATAAAATAATAGTAGGCAAAGATACAAGACGTAGCGGATATATGATAGAAAATGCCATCGTTTCAGGCCTTACCGCAGTAGGATATGATGTCATACAAATAGGCCCTATGCCGACACCGGCTATTGCATTTTTGACTGAAAACATGAGATGTGATGCCGGCATCATGATAAGTGCATCCCACAACCCGTTTTACGATAACGGTGTAAAATTTTTTGATAGACGTGGCAATAAACTAAGCCAAAAGATTGAAAAAGAGATTGAAAAGATATATTTTGACAATGATGTCATAAAATCCAACCAAAAAACAGGTATGCAAATAGGCTCATCAAAAAGAATAGATGATGTCATAGGCAGATATATTGTTCATATCAAAAACTCTTTTCCAAAAGAGTTGACACTTAACGGTATAAGAGTTGTAGTTGATACCGCAAACGGTGCAGCATACAAAGTGGCTCCTACGATATTAAGCGAATTAGGAGCAGAAGTATTTGTAATAAACGACAAACCAAATGGAAGCAATATAAACCAATCCTGTGGGGCATTACACCCTGAAAAACTAAGCGAAGAAGTCAAAAGAGTTAGGGCTGACATCGGCTTTGGGCTTGACGGCGATGCCGACAGGCTTGTTGTGGTAGATGAAAGAGGATGCGCTGTAGACGGAGACAAACTTTTGGGCGCTTTGGCATTTTATCTAAAAAATGAAAACAAACTCTCAGGCAATGCCATCTCAGCAACCGTAATGAGCAATAAAGCCCTGGAAGATTTTTTATTAAAAAAAGAGATATCACTTTTTAGGTGTGATGTAGGAGATAAAAATGTTTTGGAAGTCTTACAAAAAAAGGGGTTGAACTTTGGGGGAGAACAAAGTGGGCATATCATACTGAGTGACTATGCCAAAACCGGGGATGCACTAGCAAGTGCCCTTCAAGTGCTTGCTTTTGTTTTAAAAAGCGGTAAAACCACCAGTGAAGCTTTTGATATATTTGAACTTTATCCACAAATTTTGGAGAATATTCCTGTCAATAAAAAAATACCTCTAAATGATATCAAAGGTTATGAAGAGATATTGAAAGAGCTTGAAAAACTGGGAATAAGGCACTTGATAAGATACTCTGGAACAGAAAATCTTTTAAGGGTTTTGCTCGAGGGCAAAGATGAAGATCTCCTCTTTAATCAAATGGGGAAATTAAAAGAATTTTTAACAAGTGTGCTGAAGTGATAAAGTCCATTTGGATATTTGCATTATCATTTTTGGGAATTTTTATAATAGACCAAAATATAAAATCTCTCTTTATCAATGGTTTTAGCTATGATACGGGGTGTATATCTTTAATACTGGCCTATAACAAAGGCGTAGCCTTTTCTATGCTCTCTTTTTTGGGAGAAAAGCTGAAATATATCCAACTGCTTCTTATAGTTTCAGTATTTGTCTATATGGTTTTTCACAAAGAGATTTTCAAAAAGTATTCTTTGCCGCTTGGCATCATATTGGGTGCCGGAAGCAGTAATATTTATGACAGATTTATTCATGGCGGTGTGGTTGATTATGTGTATTGGCACTGCGGATTTGACTTTGCCATATTTAATTTTGCCGATGTTATGATAGATGTGGGGGTTGTGGCAATACTTTATCTAAGCTACAAAACAAAGCGATAATTTGAATTTTATCTAAAATATTGTAGAATAGATAATGTATACACAAATTACACAGGGGAAAATATGCCTAGAAAGCCCAGAGTAGATGTAGCCGGATATCATTTAGTTATCAACAAAGGAGTAGCCGGCAGAAAAATTTTTTATGAAGATAGTGACTATGAAAAATTTTTGGAAATTGTTTGTACAAGTGCCAAGCTGTATGATTTTATAGTTCATTCTTACTCTCTTTTGTATGACCATTATCATTTGCTGGTCGAAACAAAAGAAGAAAATATTTCTCTGGCAATCAGATATATCAACTCCAATTATGCAATCTTTTTCAATAAAAAATACAACAGAGTAGGGCATTTGTGGCAAGGCAGATACCAATCCTGGTATATTTTAAACAAATCATATCTTGATATGCTTATCCTTCATATCGAACAACACCCTTTAAAATATCATTTATGTGAAAAACTTGAAGATTATAAATACTCGAGCTATCGCTCTTTTGCCAATCTAGACAAACCCATCGAGTGTCTTAAGCGCTCTTATATGTTTGAAAAATACCCCAAAATCGATGACATAAAAGTTTTTTTCGATGTACCTGTTATCAACAAAAGACTGAAAAATATCATAGAGGAGTTACAAAAAGTAGTAAGCTACAAAAAAAATTTAAGCAATAAAAAACACAAAAGTCTAAAAGAGCATTTTGAAACAGTTTTAAGCAAAAAAGAGAGAAACCAAAAAATATATGAAGCTTATCTTGACGGCTATACACAAAACCAAATTGCAACTTTTTTAAACATTTCACAAGCTACCGTTTCAAATACTATAAAAAAACTACTCCACAAAAAAAGGCAAGAAATTATTTGCATTTAGTATCGACATTAGATACAATTTCACTTTAGTATTTTACCTTAGGAGAGAATTTGAAAAATCTTATCATAGTTGAGTCTCCTGCAAAAGCAAGAACCATCAAAAATTTTTTAGGAAAAGATTATACTGTAATAGCGAGCAAAGGACACATAAGAGACTTGCCTAAAAGCTCTTTCGGTATCAAAATAGAAGAGGGTGTTTTCAAGCCTGAATACAGAGTAAGTAGAGACCACTCAAAAACTGTCAAAGAGATAAAAGAGTTGGCAAAAAAAAGTGATATGATATATATCGCAACAGACGAGGATAGAGAAGGGGAGGCTATAGGATATCATATAGCAAAAGCTATAGGAAAAGAGCCCGACTCACTTCCAAGGATCGTTTTTCATGAGATAACAAAAAGTGCCATAAACAAAGCTTTGCAAAACCCAAGAACGATAGACACCAACAATTTCAATGCCCAACAGGCAAGAAGACTTCTTGATAGAATTGTGGGTTACAAACTCTCTCCGCTTCTTTCATCCAAGATACAAAAAGGACTAAGCGCCGGTAGGGTTCAAAGCGCCGCCTTGAAGATAGTAGTTGATAGAGAAAGAGAGATAAAAGCTTTCAAACCTCAAGAGTATTGGAGTGTAGAAGCCCTGTTTAACAAAAGTATAGAAGCCTTGCTTGTAGAGTTTGAAAAAGAAAAAATCTCAAAAATGAGTATCTCAAATGCCAACAAAGCAAAATATATAGAAAATATCTTAAAAAATGAGGAATTCACAGTAGGCAAAATTGAAACAAAAGAGAGAAAAACTTCAACACCTCCACCATTTATGACCTCTTCTTTACAACAAGCTGCTTCAAATCAACTAGGTTTTTCTCCAAAAAAGACTATGATGATAGCCCAGACACTTTATGAAGGTGTTATGACACACAAAGGGAATATGGGTGTTATCACCTACATGAGAACCGATTCACTCAATATCTCAAAAGAAGCCATAAAAGAGGTTAGAAAAACCATAAAAGAAAAATTTGGTGAAAATTATTTAAGTGAAAAAGAGAAATACTATACAACCAAATCAAAAGGTGCACAGGAAGCCCATGAGGCTATCAGACCTACCAACCTTGACTTTGACCCAAAAATTGCAAAAGATTTTTTAAAAAGTGATGAGCTTAAACTTTACACATTGATATACAACAGGTTTTTGGCCACCCAAATGAAAGATGCCATCTTTCAAACACAAAATATTATACTTGAGAGTAAATCTTCCAAATTTAAAGCAAGTGGGCGAGTCTTAAAATTTGAAGGTTTTTATAAAGCCGTGGGCTATAAAGAAAAAGACAAACTTCTGCCGGCACTAAAGGTGGGTGAAAAAGCGAAAGCCTCAAAACTTGAAGCCTTACAGCACTTTACCGAGCCGCCTGCAAGGTATTCTGAAGCATCGCTTATCAAAAAACTTGAATCTTTAGGCATAGGAAGACCTTCAACATATGCTCCTACTATATCCATCTTGGTAGCTAGAAAATATATCGAGATAGAAAAAAAACAACTTATTCCTACCGAGATAGCATTTAAGGTTATAGAGCTTTTAGAAAAACATTTTAGCAATATTGTGGATAGCTCATTTACTGCTGAAATGGAAGAAACTCTTGATAAAATAGCAGAGGGGAAAGAGGATTGGCAAAAAGTCTTATGGAACTTTTATGAGCCATTTATGAAAGATATTGAAAAAGGAAAAAAAGAGATAAAAAGCCAAAAAGTTCTTATCCCTACAGGTGAAAAATGTCCGGAATGTGGAAGCGAGTTGGTTATAAGAAAAGGGAGATTTGGAGAGTTTATTTCATGCAGTGCTTTTCCAAAATGCAAATATACCAAAAATATCTCCTCTCCAAAGAAAAAAGAGAGTGTAAAGGTAGGTGTAAAATGTCCGGAATGTGGTGGCGATTTGCTTGAAAGAAGTTCAAGAAGAGGAAAGTTTTACGGATGCTCGAACTATCCAAAATGTAAATTTGTCACAAATTACCTGCCAACAGACAAAAAATGCTCTGAATGTGGCGGGATGATGACACAAAGAACATATAGAAAAAAAGAGGTTCTTGAGTGTATCAAGTGTAAACATAGAGAGGATTTGTAGCGTGAAGATAGGAGTCGTTTCTGATAGCCATAAAAAAACCAAATTACTACAATCTGCTTTAGATATACTAAAAAATGATGGGGCTCAGTTTCTTGTGCATGCCGGGGATATCGTTCTTGAAGAATCACTGCAAATGTTAGAGGATACCGGTATAGCCTATCAGGCAGTATTTGGCAATAATGATTTTAACTTGCTGAGTCTTGCAGGCAGGTACAATATAGCAAACGAACCTCACTATTTTAAAATTGATAACCTTTCGGTAAAGCTTATGCATTATCCCTACTATCTGAATGGCGATAGCGATTTGGTTGTATTTGGACATACGCATTATTTTGAAGCCGAGAATAAAAATAGTACTTTATACATCAATCCCGGTGAAATTTGTGCCAGAAAAAAACCTGTAAGCGAATTTGCCCTTATAGAAAAAAAAGATGATACATGGAATGTTTTTCACTATGAAAAAGATATGTTAAAAGAAAATTCAAAATATATATGCAAAAAAGTACAAATATGAAAAAGATATTTTTATGTGCCATTAGCAATATCTCCAGCGGCAACTGTAGTGAAGACTGCTCTTTTTGCACTCAAAGTGCATACAATAACGCCGATATAGAAAAATACAAACAAAAAGATATAGAAAACATATTAAAAGAAGCAAAACTTGCAAAACAAAACAGAGCCATCGGCTTTTGCCTTGTAACTGCGGGCAAAGGACTAAATGAAAAAAAACTGGAATTTGTTTGTAAAGTTGCTCATACT
>JALVWW010000228.1 GCA_027023175.1 Campylobacterales bacterium | reverse complement strand
AACACTGACTAATTCTCTAAGAGAACTGTTTTTTCTGCTTGTAATTTCCTGCACTTTCATAACTGTCTCATCCAAAGGCGGAAAGTTTTTAACTCTTTTTATAAGTGATTCATCCATATGGTTCCCCCAAAATTAAACTATTTTGTAATATCTGGCATAATTTTATCTTTTAATAGTTTATATTTTGCTTTTAAATACATATAAAGTAAACATTTTGTAAAATATCAAAAATTATTTAAGAAGGATGAAAAATGTCATTAAATGTATATTATGACAAAGATTGTGACTTATCTCTTATCAAGAGTAAAAAAGTTGCTATGATAGGCTTTGGTTCACAAGGTCATGCTCATGCGGAAAATCTAAGAGACAATGGTGTAAGTGTTGTAGTAGGACTAAAAAAAGGCGGTAAATCCTGGAAAAAAGCCGAAGCCAAAGGTTTTGATGTTTTTGAAGTAAGTGAAGCTGTAAAAGATGCAGATGTTGTTATGATACTTTTGCCTGATGAGACACAAAAAAGTGTATATGACAATGAGATAGCACCAAACTTGAAAAGCGGAGCTACCATAGCTTTTGCACACGGTTTTAATATCCACTACGGAAGAATAAGACCCGCAGATGATATAAATGTCATGATGGTTGCACCAAAAGCTCCGGGACATACTGTAAGAAGTGAATTTGTAAGAGGCGGCGGAGTTCCCGATCTTATAGCAGTTTTTCAAGATCCAAGTGGCAATACAAAAGATTTGGCTCTCTCTTATGCTTCAGGAATAGGCGGAGGAAGAACCGCTATTATAGAAACAACTTTCAAAGATGAAACCGAGACTGATCTTTTTGGAGAGCAAGCCGTTCTTTGCGGGGGTCTTACTTCACTTATCAAGGCCGGATTTGAAACTTTGACTGAAGCCGGTTATCCGCCTGAGATGGCATATTTTGAGTGTTTGCATGAGATGAAGCTTATAGTTGACCTTGTATTTGAAGGCGGCTTGGCAGAGATGAGATACTCTATAAGCAATACTGCAGAGTATGGTGATATGGTAAGTGGACCAAGAGTTATCAACGAAGAGTCTAAAAAAGCTATGAAAGAGATATTGGCTGAGATTCAAAACGGTAAATTTGCCAAAGATTTTATACTTGAGGGAGAAAGCGGATACCCTAGAATGACAGCTGAGAGAAACATGCTCAAATCTCATCCTATCGAAAAAACAGGTGTCAAACTCAGAGCGATGATGCCTTGGATCAAATCAAACAAACTTGTTGACGAAGATAAAAACTGATAAAAACGGGGTGTGTTAAAAACACCCCGTTTGAATACAACCAAATGACTAAAAAAAGAAAAACAAGAAGAAAAACAAGAAGAAAGGTAAACTTTTGGCAAAGATATAAAAAACTGTTTTATATCTTAATAGTTGCTGCTTTGGCTGTTTTTTTGATATATTCCGGTTTAGATACTGTAAAATCTCTTTTTAAAGAAAAAAAAGCTGAAAAAAAAGCATATCCGAGTAAAGAGCTTTTGGACAAGATGAATAAAATGCTTGAAGAGGAGAGAAAAAAAGTTGATATATTGAAAAAAGAGTTAAATAAAGCCAAAAAGAAAAAAACGCTTGATACAATTATAAAAAAACAAAAAAATAAAAAAACAGTCTCATCTGAAGCTGTAGATTATAAAAAAAGTTTGGAAAGCTATAAAAATACAGAGTCGCCAAAAACTCATAACACTCTTTTTGTAAAGTCGAAAAAACCTCTTTTGGCAATCATCATAGATGATGTTGCATTTGCAAATGAAGTCAAAAAGATAAAAGCACTCCCTTTTAAAGTAACACCATCATTTTTTCCTCCGACCAAAAGACATCCCAATACTCCTAAATTAGCTGGAGAGTTTGATTTTTATATGGTACATTTACCTTTGGAGGCACTGCACTATCCTCACCCCGAACCAAATACACTTTTAGTAACAGACGGACAAAACCATATAGATATC
>JALVWW010000227.1 GCA_027023175.1 Campylobacterales bacterium | reverse complement strand
GATGTCAAAAATGTTATAAAAGAGATGATGCCTAAAGTCAAAGAGAAGATTGACAAAGGGAGATATGCTCCCTGGGTAGAGCTTTTAAAAAGATACAATGAAATTCATCCTCTAAAGTTTGAAGACAGTGATGAAGTTATAAAGCCGCAATGGGCTATCAAAAGAGTTGGAGAGTTACTTGGTGACAAGGCTATTATTTCTACTGATGTAGGACAGCATCAAATGTGGGCTGCACAATTTTATCCGTTTTCCAATCCAAGACAGTTTGTTACAAGCGGTGGCCTTGGAACGATGGGTTTTGGATTTCCTGCGGCAATGGGTGTAAAAAGAGCGAAAGAGGATAAGATAAGCATAAACTTTTCCGGTGACGGTTCGATACTTATGAATATCCAGGAGCTTATGACGGCGGTTGAGAGTAATATTCCGGTTATAAACATTATCTTAAACAACAACTATCTGGGTATGGTAAGACAGTGGCAGACATTTTTTTATGACAAAAGATACTCTTCAACCGACCTTTCTATGCAGCCTGACTTTGTAAAACTTGCAGAGAGTTTTGGAGGAGTAGGCTTTAGAGTTACTACAAAAGAGGAGTTTGATGAGGCTTTAGACAAAGCAATAAAATCAAATAAAGTTACTATGCTTGATGTGGTAGTTGATAGACTAGAAAATGTTTTACCTATGGTACCTGCAGGTGGAACACTTTACAATATGATGCTTGATTTTAAGGAATAGATATGAAACATTCATGTTTTTCTATAAAAATAAATACAAATAAAAATCATGAAAGTTTCTCTTGCCGAAGGCAAAGCATAAGTTTATCCCATAAAATTTGTCAATTTTATGGGAACCCTAAAAGTGAGAGGGTACAGCGAAGCGGAACTCCGCAACGAAGTGAGGACATCCGAGCTTTAGCAACAATTCCTCAGCTTTGCGAGGACAATTGGAGAGGAGCTTTGCTTCTTGAAAAGGAGAAGTAAAATGAAAGAGACAAGAAAGGTAATATCAGTAATAACCCTTAGTGACGATGGCGTTCTTTCAAGGATTTCAGGACTTTTTGCAGGAAGAGGGTACAGTATCGAGTCACTAACCGTAGCACCTATACCGGATACTGAATTTTCCAGATTTACAATAGTGACCAAAGGTAATGCAAGGGTTATCGAGCAAATCGTTAAGCAGTTGCATAAACTTATACCCACCTATAAAGTTATAGAAAAGTGTGACTTTGTTGAAAAAGAGATGGCCTTGGTCAAACTTCCTTTAAGTAGCGACCTTAACGGGCTTGATGCCATATTGAAAGCCTATAACGGTACAGTGGCAAATGCAAGCAAAGATTTTATTATCGTTATGGTAGCAGATGACAGTGACAGAGTAGGGCATTTTATAGAAGCTATGAGCAAATACTCTCCTATGGATATAGTCAGAAGCGGCTCAGTGGCTATGGAGAGATAATGAAGCTAAACAAACTACTAGAAAATATAGGTTTAAAAAGTATTGATAAAGATATTGAAATCATCGCTATAAAAGATTTATCAAAAGCAGGTCAAAACGAACTTAGCTTTATAGCGTCTAAAAAATATATTGATGAGCTTATCGGCACAAAAGCCGGAGCAGTTTTGGTTACAAAAGATTTGGCTAAAATGGTACCGAATACCTCAGTGAGTATTGTATGTGATGACCCATACCTGTATATGGCTTATGCAAGTAAGTATTTTAAAAAAGATTTACTTTCAAAAGAGTATATAAAACCTGATATCGATAAGAGTGCAACAGTTTCTGATAAGGCTATCATTGGCTCAAACAGCAAGATAGGAGAAAAGAGTACAGTTTTACCGGGAGCTGTTATAGGTGAAAATGTAGTTATCGGTAAAGAGTGTACGATATATCCCAATGTCACCATATACAATGATACAATTATCGGGAATAACTGTACTATTCATGCAGGAAGCGTCATAGGTAGTGATGGTTTTGGATATGCTCATACAAAAGATGGCAGACATATAAAGATATATCATAATGGCAATGTTATCATCGAAGATGATGTCGAAATTGGTGCAAACTGTACGGTTGACAGGGCTGTATTTGGATCTACTGTCATCAAAAGAGGCAGCAAGATAGATAACCTTGTTCAAATAGGACACAATTGTATCATCGGAGAGCACTCCATACTTGTTTCACAGGTTGGACTATCAGGCTCAACGGAGCTTGGAAGAAATGTTGTCATGGGTGGGCAGAGTGCTACAGCAGGACATCTTAAGATCGGTGATTTTGCTACTATTGCCGCCAGAGGCGGGGTATCCAAAAGTATAGAGGGAGGCAGAGTGTATGGAGGATTTCCATTGACACTTCAAAAAGATTGGCTGAAACTTCAAGCCAAAATATTAAAACTAATCAAAAAACAGGAGAAAAAATGAGTGGAGAACACAAAATCATAAAGACTTTCGCATTAGCCGGGACAAAAAAAGGATTGATTTCTATTGCACATATAAATGAGCCTTACGGCAAAGAGTCAAATCCGGTTGTAAGCATAGGCATCTCTTTAAAGGGTGATATTAACGAGCCTGATTGGAAAGCACACATACCATATGAAAATCTTGATGAGCTTATAGAAGCTTTACAGGAAGCCAAAGAAAGTCATAAGTAAAAAACCGCAAAATCTATAGGAGAAAATTTTATTTTCTCCTGTCATCAATAATTTTATTGTTTAAATTCTCTTTTAAAAATTGTAAAAATATCTTCTCATCTTCACTGTCAAAAGCTGACTCAGGTATAAATATAAATTTATCTTCATAATAGAGCAAAAATCCGCTATCTTCCAACAAGACCCTTTGTATCTCACTCCACTGAATTTTATTATCATTGATAATAATATTGTTGTTGTCTATTTGAATTTTTATAATTTTATCTTTCAGGGGAGACTTTTTAAAAGCATTTAAAAGTATGGCTTTTCTAAGAGGCCACCTTAAAAGATACCAATAGAGTAAAAAAAATGTAGAGATAAACAGTAAACCGAAGGCTCCTTTTTTAAAAAAAGCTACCAAGCCAAATTGTGATAATATTATAAAAAACCATCCTATAAATCTTTTTGGAGAATTTCTAAGTAAATCCTCATATAAACTTTTACTCCCTTGCAAATATGTCTGTTTATCCCACTTATAAGAGATATCAAGCTTTAACATGTTCATCCGATTCCATTATCCACAAGTCATCTTTTTTTATACAATTTTTCTCTTCTAATTCATCTATCATTTCAAGCGTTTGTACATAAAGCTCTTCATATTTTGTACTGAGTCTTTTATACTTTTTTTTCTCTTTTTTGGCATATTGCCATGCTGCTAAAATTGACAGTGCAAAAATACCATAAATATACCACTGCCATGCTTTAAGGCTAAGAAGAACTATAAAATACTGAACAGAAAAAAGTACAAAAAACTCTATTGAAAAAATAATAACCAAAACTGAACTATGCTCAAAATCAAGAGTATATTTTTCTATGCTTCTCAAGACATCAAGATTTTCATTGACTTTTTCAGCTTTTGTTTTACACTCATCTTTCAAAGAAGATATATCTATGTTCTTCAAATGAATATTGGAGAGATTGTACTCTACATTTGTTTGTTTGTACTCTTCAAAAATTTCAGGATGGTCTATAAGAATATGTTCTATCTCTTCTTTGGATACTCTGTTTTTACCTGCTATTTTTTGAACATCTTGCAGTATCAAATCATACAACCCTACATCTTTTATCTCAAGTGCAACTCTTTCTAAATTGGTCAAAATATTCCCCCGATTTTATATGATGCTTTGTTTGGCAGTCTTAAATGACTTAAGACTGCCAATGATATGTTTACGCAGCTTCAGGCTCTATGCCATAGCTTGCACTTTTATCTTGAGCCGGCAAAAAGATGCCAATCAAACCTTTGATACCTACACTCATAACAATATTATACAAAAATATTGCCCAAGCGATTACTATCATAGATCCAAATATTGCTCCAAGAGTAAATAGTGTATGAAATTCACCGTTTACATACAAGTGTCTTCTTAAAGCTCCTTGAAGTCCAGCCATACCCACAAAGGCTCCCATTCCTACACCACCGATAAAATACAACCAAAAGTGTGCATTTGAAAGTTTTTTGGAGTACATTTCCGTATTGTTTGTTACAAGTGGCCATAAAACATACAAAGCACTATACAGTGTCATATAAAGACCGACTATCAAAGCCATATGAAAGTGTGCAAAAGAGATCCATGTTGTATTGTGTAAGATTCTATTCATACCCATGTCTGCTTGAATGATAGCTGCAGGAACTGCCAAGCCAAATCCAACCAAACCACCAAGAAGATACTTAAGCTCCATTGTCATTTTAAGTGGTCTTGCCTTCCACAAAGTAACAAGTGTAATAAACAGAGCCAATCCTTGAGTAAGTAATTCAAACGCCGTAACCATCTCTCCGGAGATCAATTTCATCATTTCAGGTTGAGGCTGGTCTGCTAGTAAGTGGTGAGACCAAACCATCCAAGAAACTATAAGTTCTAGCATAAGTGCAGCTCTTGCAACATTTTCCATAAAAAGTCTTTGACCTGTAATTAATGTAGCCAACAGATACCAAGAACCTGCTACATAGATAAGCACCAAACCATCAGCAACAAGGTCAAGCCCCCACCAAAAGTAGTTTTTATAAAGCAGAGCATCTATAGCAGTAACATCAAGAGCATGTCCGCTTGCAGAAAATAGCAAATAAACAAGCACCAATACACCGGCACTTAGAATTACCAAAGCATCTAAAAATGTGTCAACCGTACCTCTGAAGATAGCAACAACAGGTAAAGACAAAGCCGGTTCTTTACTATATGGTGGCTTGCCTGTAATTTTGTGCCAAAGATTTAGCATACCGTCTATTCCAAAACCTGAGATCAAAAGCTCTTTTGTAGTTTTATTTTTATGAACTCCGACTCTTGCAAAAATAGTTGCATAAATATTATAAATAAAGCAAAGTGTTCCCACCATAATAAGTGCAACACCAACGATAAATACAATACCACCTATCGCTTCAAATTGTTTTAGATCTGCCGGCAATGGCCAATAAAGTGTATATAAAGGTGCATAATGCCAAGCAAAAGCAGCAGTCCAAGCTAAAGCAGTTCCCAAAGTAATAAGTAGCCAAGTAGCATTAGCAAGTTTTATGCTATATAGTGGTTTTTTTGCCAAAAAAGGAACCAAAAATATAAATGCTGAAAATACCAACTGGTAAGTAGAGCCGAATATACCGACTATTGGATGAGCTGTCATTATGGCAAAAAAGTGTGAGGCATGAGAGAACATATCAGGCAAGGGATTGGTAGGCCCAAGTTTTACCAATCTCATTATCATACCTTCTATCGCCAATAAGCCAAAAAATAAAAATGACATCACAACACCACGAAGTGCTACTTTTTGTAAAGCATTCAGCGATGTATGATCAAAGTTTGTTCCGTGTATTAGATTTTTTGTAAAGCTCATTAGTTGCCTCCTTTTTTATTTTTACAGCCTACAACTTTTACAGCATTTTTAACAAAAAGTAAATCTTTTCCGTCTTCACTGTACTGAGCCGGACCTGAATACTCTGTAGAGGTCAAATTAAAAGTACCGGGGAAATTAAATGTCCACATAAGCCTATTGTCATGACCCGGATCAACCTGCATTTGTGTAACCATCGTTCCATCTTGTCTAAATAGACCAAAACCATACATCAAATCACCGCTTTTAACGCTAAAAAGTGTAGGTTTGCCACAATTTACCACCATAGGAGTTTTTGGAAGTATCCATTTGTGATCTTTTATCTCTATATTAAAAACCTTGTCAGGTTTTATCTCGTCTTTCATCATATCTTCCTGTACCCACGGGATTGTATTGTATGTAAAGATATGATGTCCGACACCGCCGATAACGAGAAAAGCTATATAGCCATAAAAAGGAATCCTGATTATCGACTTGGCTTTCTCTTTTCTGCCCAAGTTATACCCAAACCATGCTATGATCGAAATAATCATAAAAGCATAGATACTGTAGGCAACATTATGAAACTTTAACAATTCTATAGAATTTTGAAAAGTCATACTTCCTCCTTTAAAATTTGATTTAATTATAATAAATATAAATAAAAATAACATTGATTTAAATCAAATTATAATAAAAATAATATATTTATTTGTTAAAGAAATATTTATATAATTTTTCTTGTCATCATAGATACTTTATGATATAATCCACAAAGAAACTAGGAGAGCTGATAAAATTGGCTGAGAGTAGAGGTGTGTACCTCTTTATCCTGTACCTGATCCGGATAATACCGGCGGAGGGAAGTTTGTGCTACTTTAGATATGACTTCTTCTTTTGACAATCAGGAAAATTTATAGGTTTTAGGATTTAGGTTTTAGGAAAATTATTCTTTACACCTTTACACCTTATATAAAGGGTTTTGCTTGAAAAAAAATATTGTTCTTAGTATTGCCGGATTTGACGGAAGCGGCGGAGCAGGAATACAGGCTGATTTGAAAACTTTTTTTATACACAATGTTTATGGACTTAGTGTTACCACATCTTTAACTGCCCAAAATCCGCAAGGTGTATCGGACAAACTCGATATAAAAAGCTCTTTTTTGAAATTACAACTTGAAATGCTTGCTAAAAATATAAAAATTGACTCTGTCAAAATTGGAATGCTTGCCAATAAAAAAAATATACATACAATATCCAATTTCATAAAGAAACTGGGTGTAAAAACTGTCTTGGACCCCGTAGTGCTATCGACAAGCGGCTATAAACTTTTAAACAAACAGGGCATAAAAGCACTTAAAAAAGAGTTGTTTCCTCTTGTTTATCTAATCACTCCAAACATCCCTGAAGCCGAACTTTTAACCGGTATCACCATTTCCGATATAGACGACATGAAAAAAGCTGCAAAAAAGCTGCAAAAAATTGGAGTAAAAAATATCCTCATAAAAGGCGGTCATTTAAAAGGCAAAACTGCTTGTGATATTTTACTGCACAGGGGAAAATTTTATTATTTTAAAGAAAAAAAGAGTTTTTCAAGCCATAATTTTCATGGTACAGGATGCATACTCTCATCCGCTATAACCGTGCATCTTGCCAAAGGAAAAAGTTTGAAATATGCTGTTAAACATGCAAAAAAATTTGTAACAAAAAAAATAAAAAAGAGTTTTTATATTTCCAAAAAAGGAGCAAAGTATCTGTTATGATAAACATAAAGCTAAACGGTAAAGATGAATTGATAAAAAATAGTATGAATATTGAAAAATTTTTAAAAGAAAAGGGGTTAAAAAAGGAGAGTGTTGTTGTTATGATAAATGAAAATATTATCAAAAAGGATAATTTTAAAGCAACTTATATAAAAAATAAAGATGAAGTTGAAATACTTCGTTTCGTTAGCGGAGGTTAAGATGCAAGATGACAAATTAAAACTCGGGAATGTCTGTTTTGCAAACAGGCTTTTTACTGGTACAGGAAAATTTCCGGATAAAAATATAATACCCAAAATTCTATCCTCAAGCAAGTCTGAAATGATTACAGTGGCTCTAAGACGGGTTGATTTTGATATACCTGAAGAAAATATTCTTGAATATATCCCAAAGGATGTAATACTTTTGCCAAATACCTCAGGAGCAAGAAATGCAAAAGAGGCTGTGAAAATAGCTCGTATTGCCAAAGAAGCCGGATGTGGTAATTTTATCAAAATAGAAGTAATAAACGATATGAAATACCTCTTGCCGGATAATGAAGAGACAATAAAAGCAACAGAAATTTTAGCAAAAGAGGGTTTTATTGTGCTTCCATATGTTATGCCTGATTTGACTGTGGCTAGAAAACTTGAAAATGTGGGTGCTGCTGCTGTAATGCCTTTAGGCTCACCGATAGGCTCCAACCAAGGACTTCAAACCAAGTCTATGATAAAAATATTGATAGAAAATATCTCTTTACCTATCATTGTAGATGCAGGAATAGGCAAACCGTCTCAAGCAGCAGAGGCTATGGAGATGGGAGCTGATGCGGTGCTGGTCAATTCTGCCATTGCAAACGCTAAAAACCCTGAAGTTATGGCAGAAGCCTTTTCTCTGGCGGTAAAAGCCGGCAGAATGGCATATTTGGCCAAAATGGGTGAAGTTTCTTCTTTTGCAAAAGCTTCATCACCCTTGACCGGATTTTTAAATGCTTGATTTGAAAACATTCAAAAGTTTTGAGCCGATTTTAGAGAAATATGAAAATTTTGACTTTGACAGTTACTTTAAAAATGTTCAAGACAGAGATATAAAAAATTCGCTACAGAAAGACTACCTGGATGAGTTTGACTTTTTAAATCTCATAAGTGATAAAGCCAAAAAATATCTTGAAGAGATGGCCTGGAAATCAAGACAAAACTATATAAGACACTTTGGCAAAGTAATAGGGCTGTATATCCCTATTTACATTTCAAACTATTGTTCAAGTGACTGCAGTTATTGTGGTTTTAGCAAAAAAAATAAAATCAAAAGAAAGCATTTAAGCAAAGATGAGATAGAACATGAAGCTAAAGAGATAGCAAAAACAGGTATCAAACATATACTTCTTTTGACAGGCGAAGCAAAAAAAATAGCTGACATAGAATATCTCAAAATGGCTGTAGCAGTTTTAAAAAAATATTTTAGCTCCATTGCCATAGAGGTTTACCCTATGGAAACAGATGAATACAGAGAGCTAAAAGAGTGTGGAGTGGATTCTTTGACTGTTTATCAGGAAGTTTATGACAGGGAAATTTACAAAGAGGTGCACACTTCAGGAGAAAAAACAAACTTTTTATATAGACTAAATACTCCGGAGCGTGGAGCAAAGGCCGG
>JALVWW010000226.1 GCA_027023175.1 Campylobacterales bacterium | reverse complement strand
GCAATTATTCTATTTGCAATATCTCTTTCTCTTCAAGCAAGCAGTGATAAAGAGATAAAAATGGAAGCAAAAAAAGCTATAATGAAACTGGGCAAAACTTTAAAAGGTGAAGTTGTCAAGAATATGAAAGCTCATGGAGCACAAAGTACTGCATATTTTTGCTATAAAAATGCAAATAACCTTACCAACAAGGTAAACTCAACATACCCAAAAGGTATCAGTGTAAAAAGAATTTCTCTAAAAACCAGAAATAAAGATAACTATCCTGCTTCAAAAGATGAGATAGAGATGTTAAAAAAACTGGAACAAAAAGTTAAAAACAAAGAAAAACTTCCCAAACTTATAGTAGAAAAAATTTCACCTAACCACTACAAAGTCTATAAGCCTATTTTGATAGGTAAAAAATGTTTGGTATGTCATGGCGATGCAAAGCATAGAAACAAAGAAGCATATAAAACAATAAAAGAAAAATATCCAAATGACAAAGCTATAGGCTATAAAGTAGGAGATTTTAGAGGGGCTTTCGTAGCCGATATTGTTAAACCTAAAGGTCATTAAAATCTATATCAACCTCACCAATACTGCTTTTAGGCAATAGCTTTTCGGCATAATACATATATAGACCGGAGTTATAAATATTTGACCGACTCTTTGTCAAGTTCGCCCTCTTTGGCCGTTTCATATAGTATTTTCATCGCCAGAGAGAGCGGATTGGCTTTTTTGTATGGTCTGTCACTGGTAGTCAGTGCCTCAAAAATATCCACAATTGCCAGTATCCTTGACTCAAAAGATATCTCATCCTCTTTCAGCCCTATTGGGTATCCTTTACCATTTAGTTTTTAATGGTGATTGCCGGCAATGGATGGTATATCTTTATATTTTTTGGGGAAATTTAATCTATTTAAAATATCTAAAGTTATTTTTGCAAGAGAGTTTATGATTTGTCTCTTCTTTTCACTCAATATACCTTTTTAAATACCAAGAAAACTTGCTTCATCTTTTGTCAAAACAGCATATTTGTTACCGTTTAAACTATAAACTTTATCTGAAAGTTTTTCAAAAAATTTAATACCTTTGTTATTTATAAATGTCAACCCGTCGTTGCTTAGGTACATTTTTTCAAAATAATTATCCAGCTTTTGCTACTCTTTTTTAGCTTCATCCTGAGATATCTCTCTTTTAAAAGCTGCCAAAGCAAACTCTTTTTTATGATTTCAATTCTAAGTTTTATAAACTCAATCCTACCACAAATACCTTCAAGTTTTTTAGATTTGTCTATAATATATTCTGGAATTGAAAGCTTTCCTATATCATAAACAAGTGCAGAAAGTTTTATCTGCTTCAAGTCATCTTTGTTATAATTTATATCCTTAAAAACAGTACTGTCTTCTTTTATGGCATTTGCCATCATCATGCTTATCTCTACCATTATTTTTTATGACCAAAAAAAATAATAAACTATTTTAATACCCTATAATATACCTGCAACATAGGACTGCACGATGTTTCGCATATCTATAGGAGGATGAGTGTCAATCTGTAAACAGGTGGTGTATTCATTTTTGCCTACACTTTCGTTTGCTCCCAATATCTTGATACCCGGCATTATTTTACATCCTACTTATAGCCACAGATACCAAGCCAATAAAACCGCCAAAAACTCCACCCCAAAAAACCAGCCAGCTTAGATACTCTTTTATCATATTTTTTACGATATCTTTGACCATAACGGGTGTCAACTGTTCAAGTCTTGTATCTACAATCTTTTCTATCTTTCCTATCAAGTCACTACTGACTGAGGAGTTGGTTAAACTGTTTTGTAGCATTTTATTAAAGGTATCAGAGTTTACTATGGAAAGCATCGAAGCTTTTAACTTTGCTATAAAAATTTCTTTAAGAGGCTGCAAGGCTTTTTCACCGCCAAACATTGAAAGCATTCCACCAAAACTCGACTCCATCACACTCTGCTTTAAAGCTTCATAT
>JALVWW010000225.1 GCA_027023175.1 Campylobacterales bacterium | reverse complement strand
GTTTTTACTTTTTACTCCGATATATACTGTCCCGACAGGTTTCTCTTTTGTGCCTCCCACGGGACCGGCTATTCCGCTTATGGCTATGGAGATATCAGAGTTGCTCACATTTAAAGCACCCTCAAGCATTTCATGGACACACTCTTCACTGACTGCGCCGTAATTTTCCAAAGTTTTGGGGTTTACTCCCAGCCAGGCTTCTTTTATATCGTTGGCATAAGTAACCAGGTTGCCGTTGATGATACTGGAAACTCCGCTGTATCTGATAAGAGTCGCTGAAAGAAGTCCTCCCGTACAACTCTCTGCTGTAGCTATTTTTATATCATTTTCTATAAGTTTAAAGGTTATGTGAGAAAAGATATCTTTTTGAGGAATAACTTTATCAGGTAGCAACTGAATAACTGAATCTATAAAATTATTTATTTGACCATATTTTAAACTTTCCAGTTTGATAAGATTCCATCCGTCAATTATTTTTATAATTTTTATTTTTATTTCATAATTTTCAGCGATTGGAGCTAAAAGTATTTCGCATGACTCTTCATCTATTTCAAAAATATTGATAAATTTTACACTATTGCTTTCTTTGAGCAAAATTTTTGGAAGTTTTTGTTCTTCTTTGACTTTTATGACATTTATCTTGTAGTTGTCTTTTTCAAAAAGATAGCTATCTTCATCAAAAATAGAACTGTTTGAAGGCAAAAGCATACCGTTTTTTAAAACCAGAGTGTCACTGTGTAAGGTTGAGATAATTTTTCCGGTAATATTAAAATTTTTTTCATCTGTTGCTATTATAATTTGAGAGCATTTTTGTAAAATATCTTCAACAAATAAAAAAAGATTTTTATCACTTCCGTCAAGCATATAGTAAAAATCTATCTTTCTCAGAAATTTGTTTGCTTCTCTTTTGATATACTCAACTAAAATTTCATTATATTTAATATTTTCACCAATTATAATGAGTGCACTTTTCATGATAGCTCCTTAGTGTTATTATAGCATATCTATGGAAAAAGGCGGTAAAATTAGTTAAAAGTTGAACCCTGACCCCATTCTTGTTCGTTCTTGGGATTGGTAACAAAATTAGCTATAATATCATCAAAAAAAGGAACTCTTAGTGGGGTGGGATTGGTTTTTATCTATTTTATTGTTTATTTCAGTTGCCGGTTTGACACCCGGTCCAAACAATATCATAGCAATGAGTATAGGTTTCAATCACGGATATAGAAAAGTATTTCCTCATCTATTTGGAGTACTTGTCGGTTTTCCTGTAATGCTTTTATTGATTGGACTTATACTTCGTCCGCTAATGGAACAATATATTACAGCTTTTTTACTACTAAAATATGCCAGTATCGCTTATGTTTTTTATCTTGCTTGGCGTATTGCGACTACACCTGTCGATAAAGAGATTGTGTCTGAAAAGAAAATTACACCCATCACTTTTTGGCAATCAGTTGCATTTCAATGGATCAATCCAAAAGCATGGGCTGGAGCATTAATCACTATAAATGTTTACATAATTCCCGAGCATTATCGGATGAGTTTATTGATTGCCGTAATCCTCTCAATGCTTAGTATCTTTATAGCGATACTTTCATGGACACTAATAGGCAAACAGATCAAGAGATTTTTAATGCATCCTAAATATGTTAAGATATTTAACATCTCAATGGCGGTGTTATTGCTAGTCGCGGTAGGAATGATGATTTTATAATAAAGTCCACCCTTTGGGCATCATCAGCTTTTATCTATACTTCGTTACATCTTTTCAACTTAGCTACGGCTAAGCCTTCAAAGATGTGCCTTGTCTATACAAAAGCTGAAGATGTTGTGGGTATTACCTATTATTAGAGGTGCCCTTAAGGTTGTCATTTGCCTATTTTTCCCATTTTTCAACCTATTTTAATGCCTTTTTAGATAAAATAAGCTCCATTATTTTATGGGCATCCTATTGAGATACCCTTGTAGGAGTTAAGTTTATGGATTATAAGGATAGTTTGCTTTTACCGAAGACCACATTTGCTATGAGAGGAAATCTTCCTCAAAATGAGCCGAAAAGATATAAAGTGTGGTTTGGAGAAAAAAATGTTTATGAAAAGATGAAAAAAAATAGGCAAAATGCCAAAAAGAGTTTCAATTTGCATGACGGACCTCCTTATGCAAACGGTCATATCCATATCGGTCATGCATTAAATAAAATCCTTAAAGATATCATAGTTAAAAAACACTACTTTTTCGGTGAAAATGTGAGATATGTTCCCGGTTGGGATTGTCACGGACTTCCGATAGAACAACAGGTAGAAAAAAAGATAGGAAAAGCCAAAAAAGATACCCTTCCTAAAAGCAAGATAAGAGAGCTTTGTCGTGAACATGCTACAAAATTTTACAAAATTCAAGAGGAGGAGTTTAAAGCTCTAGGTGTGATAGGTGACTGGAAAAATCCATACTTAACTATGAAGTTTAGATTTGAAGCCGACATTTACAGGGCACTTTGTGATATAGCAAAAAAAGGTTTGTTGGTTGAAAGAAGTAAGCCTATATTTTGGTCATGGGCAGCAAAAACAGCTCTTGCTGAGGCTGAAGTAGAGTATCAAGATAAAGAGGATTACTCTATATTTGTCGCTTTTAAGTTAAGTGAAAGCTCAAAAAAAGAGCTTGGCTTAGAAAAAGATGCAAGCATAATTATCTGGACTACAACTCCTTGGACACTTCCGGCAAATCAAGCTATAGCTTTAAATCCTGAGGAAGATTATGTACTTACAAGTGATGGGTTTATCGTGGCAAAAGAGTTATTTGACTCACTAAAAGAGCAAGAAGTTGTAAAAGGCGACATTGTAAAAACTTTCTCTTCAAAAGAGTTAGAGGGTAAAATTGCCACTAATCCTCTAAATGGCAGAGACTCTCAAGTTATACTTGGTGAGCATGTAGAGATGAATGGAGGTAGCGGATGTGTTCATACGGCTCCCGGTCACGGTGAAGATGACTATAGGGTAGCTTTGAGATATGATATAGATGTGATCATGCCTGTTGATGAAGATGGACTTTATGATGAGACGATCGTTAGGCAAAAACTGCTTCCAAACCCTGAAGAGTTTGTGGGCATGCATGTTTTTAGCGCAAATGACAAAATACTTGAGCTTTTAGGTGACGCACTGATAAAATCTTCAAAATTTACCCACTCTTATCCATACTGTTGGAGAACTCACAAGCCTGTCATCTATAGAGCTACTAAGCAGTGGTTTATAGCAATGGATAAAGAGGATGATAATTTAAGAGAACAGGCGTTAAGCGAGATAAAAAAGGTAAAATTTTATCCATCTTCTGGAGAGAAAAGACTCTCTTCTATGATAGAAAATAGACCTGATTGGTGTATCAGCAGACAAAGAGACTGGGGTGTGCCGATAGCATTTTTTAGAGATAAGACAACGGGTGAGCCGATTTTTGATAGTGAAGTTTTAGAAAATGTCGCTTCTATATTTGAAGAAAAAGGAGCTGATGCTTGGTGGGATCTTAGCATAGAAGAGTTACTTCCTAAAAATTCAAAATATGACCCAAACAATCTCACAAAAGTGCTTGATATCCTTGACGTATGGTTTGATAGCGGCTCTACTTGGAGAGCAGTACTTTTAGGTGAAGATTATGACGCGGGAGATTATCCTGCAGATATGTATCTTGAAGGAAGTGATCAACATAGAGGTTGGTTTCAAAGCTCACTTCTTGTAAGTACCGCCATAAACTCACATGCTCCATATAAAAATATACTAACCCATGGATTTACCGTCGATGAAAAGGGTGAAAAGATGAGTAAATCCAAAGGAAATGTGGTAGCTCCAAATGATGTAGCTAAAAAGTATGGAGTTGAGATACTTAGACTTTGGGTCGGTATGAGTGATTATAGCGGAGATCTTAAGATAAGTGAAACTATACTCAAACAAGTATCTGAACAGTATAGGAAACTTAGAAATACCTTTAGATTTTTACTTGCCAATGTAAATGACCTTGAAGAGATAATTGATACTGAAAAATTTTCTCCTATTGATAAGTGGATAATAAGTAGAGCAAAGAGAGTTTTTGATGAGGTAAAAGAGGCATTTGATGAGTATGATTTTTCAAAAGGATTATCACTTTTGAGCCATTTTGTTACCAATCATTTAAGCGGAATTTATCTTGATATTTCAAAAGACAGACTATATTGTGATCCAAAAGATAGCGATACTAGAAGAGCATCGCAAAGTGCTATGGCTCTTATCGCTAAAAGTATGTTAGCTCTTATTGCACCTGTTTTAACTTACACGGCAGATGAGATAGTAGAGCACTCTCCAAAAGTTATCAAAGGTGAATGTGAAGATATTTTTGACCTTGTTTATGAAGAGTTGCCTGAGATCGCACCGGTTTTTGATGAAGATTATATGATAGAAGCGAGAGAGAAATTTTTTGAGATAGTAGATGAGCTTAAAAAAGATAAAAAGATAAAATCCACTCTTGAATTAGTTATTTATTCAAATTCAAAAGAGCTTGCTAGACTTAGCGGGGCTGACGGAGAAGATTGGTTTACAGTTAGCAATATAATATGTGAGATTGCTGAAGATCCGATAGATAGTTTTGAAGTAAATGGAGATAAATTTAGCATCTATTATGCAAAAAGATATAAATGTCCAAGATGTTGGAAACAAAGAGCAAAAGTTGAGGGCGAGCTTTGCAGTAGATGTAGTGGTAAAAAAGAGCAAAGAAGTTGTGAAGCATAATGTTTTCAAAGCCTGTAGAATTTAGCTTTATTATAGAAACTATCATAGTTATTTTTATGCTTATAGGTGTAGGTATATACCTTGTAAAAAAAGGAGAGAAGAGGTGATAACACTAAAAGAGGCTCTATCTTTGGATAAAGGGGAGATAAAAGAGCTTAGAAAAGATTTATTAAAAAAGATAGAAGAGAAAAAAGAGCTAGGAGCTTATGTAGAGCAGTTAAACGGTAACGAACTCTCTATAAGCGGCGAGGGTATCCCCATTGCCATAAAAGATAATATCCAAGTAAAAAATTGGAATGTAACTTGTGCATCAAATATACTTCAAGGTTATGTAGCTCCCTATGATGCGGGAGTGATAGAAAACCTTAAAAGTGCCGGACTCTCTCCGTTTGGTAGAACAAATATGGATGAATTTGCCATGGGAAGCTCAACCGAGACTTCATATTACGGCAAAACCAAAAATCCTTTCAATCCAAACTGCGTTCCAGGAGGCAGCAGTGGTGGAAGTGCTGCTGCAGTTGGAGGCGGTGTCGCCATAGTAGCACTTGGAAGTGATACGGGCGGAAGCATAAGACAACCTGCGGCATTTTGTGGATGTGTGGGAATGAAGCCTACTTATGGAAGAGTAAGCAGATATGGGCTCAGTGCTTTTTCAAGCTCACTCGATCAGATAGGTCCGTTTGCCCAAAATGTCGAAGATGCTGCACTGCTTTATGATATCATCAGCGGATATGACAAAAGAGACTCAACCAGTGCAAATATCGAATACAAGCCTGTCGCACCAAATCTTAACAGTGATAGAAAGTTTACCATTGCGGTTATAGAAAATTATCTTGAAGAGGCAAGTGACGAGGTAAGAAAAAAACTTGAAGAATCCATAGAAGCTTTAAAAAAAGCAGGTCATAAAATCATATACAAAAAGAGACTAAACACAAAATATGATGTAGCGACATACTATATCATAGCAACTGCGGAAGCCAGTGCAAATTTAAGCAGATATGACGGTGTAAGATACGGTAACAGAGCCCAGGCAAACAACTTAAAAGAGTTGTATGCAAAAACAAGAGGTGAGGGTTTCGGTGATGAGGTGAAAAGAAGAATACTTCTTGGAACTTTTGTTTTAAGCAGCGGATATTATGATGCATATTATATAAAAGCTCAAAAGGCAAGACATCTTATAAAAGATGAATTTGAAGAGATTTTTAAAGAAGCTGATTTGATATATGCGCCTGTCACACCGAAAACTGCTTTTGAATTTGGAAGTATAAAAGACCCGCTTGAAATGTACCTTGAAGATATTTATACTATTGCTGTAAATTTAGCCGGGCTTCCGGGCATCTCAGTGCCTGTTGGATTTGATGATAAAGGTTTACCCATAGGTGCCCAATTTATAGCAAAAGCTTTTGATGAACAAACTTTGTTTGACGGAGCATTGGCTTTAGAGAAAATACTAAAATAGGTCGAAGGATGAAGGTAGAAGGTTGAAGGGAAATATTATCAGTTGCTCTGAGCTCTAAGCTCTTGGCTCTAAGCTTTTAAAGAAGGATTGTAATGAAAATACGAAAAAAAGCTCTTACATTTGAAGATATATTGTTGGTGCCTAAGTACTCTGAAGTTTTACCGAAAGAGGTTGATGTAAAAACAATGCTTACAAAAAACATCTCTTTAAATATCCCTCTGGTTTCGGCTGCCATGGATACGGTTACCGAACACCGTGCAGCGATAGCTATGGCAAGACTTGGAGGTATCGGTATTATTCATAAAAATATGGATGTCAATTCTCAGGTTTATGAAGTAAAAAAGGTAAAGAAAAATGAAAGTGGAGTTATATCAGACCCAATTAAGATAGGACCTGACGCAAAGATAAAAGAGGCTCTTGCTATTATGGCGGAGTATAAGATATCAGGTGTTCCAGTGGTAGATAAAGATGATAAACTTTTGGGAATTCTTACAAACAGGGACCTTAGGTTTGAGAAAGATTTTGAAAAAAAAGTAAAAGAGGATATGACAAAAGCTCCTTTGATAACTGCCATGAAAGGAACTACAATAGATGAGGCTGAAGAGCTTTTTCATAAAAACAAAGTGGAAAAGATTCCTTTGGTAGATGAAGATGGAAGACTTGCCGGACTTATAACCATAAAAGATATCAAAAAGAGAAAAGAGTATCCAAACGCAAATAAAGATGAAAACGGAAGACTAAGAGTAGGAGCTGCCATAGGTGTAGGTCAGCTTGATCGTGCAAAAGCTTTAGTCGAAGCCGGAGTTGATGTGCTTGTGCTTGACTCTGCTCACGGACACTCAAAAGGTATTATAGATACTGTTAAAATGATAAAAAAAGAACTTAAAATTGATATCATTGCCGGCAATGTTGCAACAAAAGAGGCTGTAAAAGCTTTGGTTGAAGCTGGAGCGGATGCGGTAAAAGTTGGAATTGGCCCAGGTAGTATCTGTACTACAAGGATAGTAGCAGGTGTCGGAGTACCTCAGATAAGCGCCATAGATGAGTGCAGTGAAGCAGGAAGAGAGCTCGGAGTACCGGTTATTGCCGATGGAGGCATAAGATACTCCGGTGATATATCAAAAGCTTTAGCGGTAGGAGCAAGTTCTGTTATGATAGGAAGTTTGCTAGCTGGAACTGATGAGAGTCCGGGTGATCTTATCATGTATCAGGGAAGACAGTATAAAAACTATAGAGGCATGGGAAGTATCGGAGCTATGCAAAAAGGAAGCAGTGACAGATATTTTCAAGAAGGAACCGCCCAGGAAAAACTGGTACCTGAAGGCATAGAAGGAAGAGTGCCGTATAGAGGCAAAGTAGGTGATGTTGTTCATCAACTTATCGGAGGACTTAGGTCATCCATGGGTTATGTGGGTGCCAAAGATATAAAAGATTATCAGCAAAAGGCTGAATTTGTTGAGATAACAAGTGCGGGACTAAAAGAGAGTCATGTACATGATGTCATGGTAACAAGAGAAGCACCGAATTACCATATTAATTAGGTGTAAAGGTGAAAAGAGAATGAATTACCAGACACTAATCACTAATTACGAATCACTAATCACGAATCAATGACCATAACTACCGCTAAAAAACATTTTACTAGTCCTTTGTATCTAGAAAGTGGTAGGATTCTTGAGCCATACGATATATCGTATGAAACATACGGAGAATTAAACAGTGATAGAAGCAATGTCATAGTTGTTTGTCATGCGCTCACCGGCTCTCACCACGCAGCAGGGCTTTATGAGGGAGATAGAAAGCCTGGATGGTGGGATGATATGATAGGGGATGGAAAGTGTATAGATACAAGGAAGTATTTTGTAATTTGTACAAATGTCATAGGAAGTTGTTTTGGATCAACCGGTCCTATGTCTCCAAAATACCCCTCAAGTAAACCATACAGACTCAGGTTTCCGGTTATTACCATAAGCGATATGGTAAAAGCTCAAATAAGTCTTTTTAACTCCCTTGGTATTTATGAAGCCCATGCGGTCATAGGTGGCTCAATGGGCGGAATGCAGGCACTTTGCTATGCGGTAGAATACCCTCACTTTACCAAAAGAAATATCATCATAGCTGCAACCCATGCAACTCAGCCTTGGGCTATAGCATTTAACAAAGTTGCAAGAGAAGCCATCATAAAAGACCCTAAGTTTAAAGGCGGTATGTATGATGTGGATGATATAAGAGAAAATGGACTTGACGGTTTGGCAATAGGCAGGATGAGCGGACATATAAGTTACTTAAGTGAAAATTCTATGCAGAAAAAATTTGGAAGAAATTATGTAGAGACTGAAGGTCTGTATGAGCTTTTTGGAAGATTTCAAGTAGAGAGATACTTGGACTACAACGGATACAATTTTTCCAAATATTTTGACCCTTTGAGTTATCTGTATATCACAAAAGCTATCAATATCTTCGATGCAAGTAGAAACTATGACTCTTTGGAGGATTCTTTGTCTCATATAGAGAGTCATTTGACTCTGCTTTCTATAAAAAGTGATCAACTCTTTTTCAAAGAAGAGATGGAGCAGATTCAAAAAAGCATGAAAAAGATAGGCAAATCTCACTTGGTTGATTATTATTGTATAGATAGTGATTATGGACATGATGCATTTTTGGTAGAGGTTGATAAGTT
>JALVWW010000224.1 GCA_027023175.1 Campylobacterales bacterium | reverse complement strand
TTTTTAAGATACCAAGTTGTATCTCGCTTGTCGTGATGCTTGTAAGCTCGTTTAAATTGGCCCTAAAGCTCTCTAAACTTTCTCCGGGAAGTCCAATGATAAGATCAAGATGAAGATGGGCATTTGTTTCATTTTCCAAAAAAGATATATTTGCTTTGGTTTTTTCGATATTCATACTTCTACTTATATTTTCCAGTATCACTTCATTTAAGCTTTGAAGTCCGATCTCAAGCTGCAAAGAGTGAGGTGGAAACTCTTTTAGCTTTTGTTTCAATCTATTTGGAAAATTATCAGGCACCACCTCAAAATGCAAAGAGTACTCTTCATCTTTGGATAAAAAATACTCCATTAACCTAAGAGCAAATTTGATATTTAAGTTAAAAGTTCTATCTATAAACTTAAAACTTCTAACTCCCCTACTCCAAAGCTTATCAAATGCAGTAATGATTTTATCAAAGTCAAAGTATCTCACCCCCTTATCGAGCGAACTAAGACAAAATTCACAATGAAACGGACAACCTCTACTGCTTTCAACATAAATGTATCTATTTTTTAT
Organism: Campylobacterales bacterium; assembly: GCA_027023175.1. Taxonomy (GTDB): domain Bacteria; phylum Campylobacterota; class Campylobacteria; order Campylobacterales; family JALSKU01; genus JALSKU01. The sequence continues at coordinate 1,435 of JALVWW010000224.1, read as the reverse complement.
ATCTTCATCACTATACTCATCATAAGGAAGCTCTAATTTTTTTACATCAGGCACAACTCCTTGGATAAATTTATCCTTTGGAGGGTTATTTGAAAGCAAAGCTTTTGCGGTTTCATAAAATGTTATCTCCCCCTCGCCTCTTATGATATAATCAGCCTCACTAAAATCAACTCTCAAAGGAAAATAGCTAACTTCAGGACCACCAAGTATCACGACAGTTTTAGGAGAGACTTTTTTAATGATAGAGAGAACTCTTTTGATATTTAGAGCATTCCAGATATAAGTACCTACACCGACTATCAAAGGCTGATAAGCCAAAACCTCTTCAACGATAGAATAAATATCTTCATTGATAGTCCTTTCAACTATCAAACTGTCATCTCTTAACTCTTTTAAATTTGCCCTGATATACCTTAGACCTAGTGCTGTATGAGAGTATCTTGCATTGATACCAAGTAGGATGATTTTTTTAGTTTTCATTACACGAAAGTCGGCGCATCATTGGAAAATAGTATCAAGTCACCTACTTTAGTCTCTTTGGTAAGTAGTTCTTGAAGTTTATCTTTGTCTGAGAGCAGGAGTTTTTTGCTGTTTTTTATGTTGTCCATTAAGATAACAGCATTTGTTTTGCCCGTTATAATGGCTATATCAAACACTTCATCTATCTTTTTTGCAAGTTTTTCATTTGCCTCTTTGGTGCTTTCTATAATTCCGGGAGTTATGATAACTTTTCTTCCTTTGTAAGAGGATACCAATTCATAAGAGGAGAGCATACCCTCTAAATTTCCGTTATAACTGTCATCTATGATAAGTTTTCCTCCTACTTCCATCTTTTGAAGTCTGTGCTCCACTTGGACTAGCTTTGAGACCTGTTTTTTTATAGTTTTTATATCCATTCCAAGCTCAAGTGCCATCAATACTGCAGCTAATATATTGACGGTATTAAATTCACCTAAGATATTTTTAGCTTCAAACTCCTCTAAAACTCCATTTATCTTGGCTTTAAATTTAAGCTCATCAAGTGAAGCTTCTATATCTGTTATCTCATCACCGAAAAGCTGAACTTTGCTATCTGGTTTCACATTTGCACTTTTATGCACAAATGCCTTTATAAGTCTTTTGCTTTGAAGTATCTCCATCTTGGTATTTCTTATATTTTCAAGAGTTTTAAAGTACTCTATATGCGCAGGTCCAATTTTACCCACTATTGCATACTGATTTTGCAAAATATCCACTATCTTTTTTATATCACCCTGCTCTCTTGCTCCAGCTTCTGCAATATAGACTTCACAATCTTTCGGTAAAGCCGTATTTATATCTTTTACGATACCGGCTTCGGTATTAACACTTTTTGGGGTTTTGTAAGTATTGAAGTTATCTTTTATGATTTGATATAAAAAGTTTTTGATACTTGTTTTTCCATAACTTGCCGTAA
>JALVWW010000223.1 GCA_027023175.1 Campylobacterales bacterium | reverse complement strand
ATTTTCAGAGGCATTGCAAAACGGTCTTTATCCTGTTGCCTATGACATTGGTGCTATTTCCAACCGTATTAGAGAGTTGAAGTGTGGGAGACTCCTTTCTTTTGGGAGTACACCGGCAACTGTTACGGAGGCTTTAATGGACATCAGAAATATGTTATACGAAGCTGTTGTGCAGACAGGGTGTCACTATGAAAAGATAATTTCAGATTATTATGGTTTTTCGGGTACTGTAACAGGAAGAGAGGGCAAGAAGAAATTATGCTAAAAAAATTGCTCCATTCTTTTTTCAGAAAAGGAAACAAAACCAGTAAAGTTACTTCTCAAATTATAGACAGTGGCTATTGGGATGAACCCTACTATCTATCACAAATTTCAGACTTTTCTGTTACAGAGGCACTTGAACATTATTTGGAGATAGGATGGAAAGAGGGAAAAAACCCAAGCCAGAGATTTGATACCAGAAGATATTTGCAGGATAATCCGGATGTCGCGCAAGGTGGGGTGAATCCGTTGAAACATTATGTTTTGTATGGTCAGTACGAACGAAGAAATGTTCAAGAAGTGAAAAAGTCTCCCCCTGCATGTCTTCCAACTAAAAACTGGTTTTTACAACACTCTTTTATTCCAAAGCTTCAGCTCTCTAAACCAGTTGATTTGATTATCCCTGTCTATAACGGATTTGAGTATCTACAACCGCTGTTTGAAAGCATCAGATTGAATACAAGCATTGATTACCGAATTTTGCTATGTGATGACTCTAGCCCCGATGAACGTGTCTGGAAGTTCTTGAAAAAGCTTAAAGAGGACGATACAGATGAACGTATCGTACTGCTAAAAAACAAACAAAATTTAGGCTTTGTACATACAGTTAACAGGCTTGCATCTCTGGCCGAAAACCATTTTGTTATTGTAAATACTGACATTGAAGTTCCTCCTTACTGGCTTGAACGTCTTATGTACCCCATAGTATCGATGCCAAACGTTGCAACGACAACACCTTTTACCAATGCTGGTACCATATGCAGTTTTCCGAACTATCTGGAGGATAATGAGATGGTTGATGGAAAGAGTGTCGAAGAGGTGGATGCAGTTTTTCAATATGTTAATTTTGAGAAAACCTTTATTGAGATCCCAACAGGTGTGGGGTTTTGTATGGGAGTAAATAAAAATGTGGTCGATGAAATCGGGATGTTCGACCCTATTTTTGGAAAAGGGTACGGAGAAGAGAATGATTTTTGCCAACGTGCTATTAAAGCGGGATATCGTAATCTTCATGTAACCAATCTCTTTGTTTATCATAAACATGGTGGTTCGTTTAACTCAAAGGAGAAAAAGCAGCTTGTTAAAAAGAACTTGAAGCTTGTGGAGTCAAGATATCCTTCTTATTTGGATGAGGTCGATACCATCATTTCGGAAAATAAACTTGAAATGTTGAGAGCCATACTGTATTTCAAACTAAGAAGCCAATATACACAGACAGTTGCTATAATTGATCATGAACTTGGAGGGGGAAGCAATAGTTATCGAGACGAAAAAATAAATACTTATCTTAGTATAGGTAGTATAGTTTGTGTAGTGAAAAATATTATTGATTATAACGAGAATTATTTAATATGTACTTTTCTGGATCAATCGGAGTCATTCGAGTGTATTGTAGATTCATATCAGATACTTTTTGAATTATTGGGACAGTTGTCTATAGATAAATTATTCTTGAACTCTTTGGTCTCCTTCCCTGACTTTAATCTTTTGCTTCAGTACATCTTAAATTATATATCCAAGCATAACATTGATTTGATAATACCACTACACGATTATTATCCTTTATGTCCAAACTATACACTATTGTATCAAGAGCAATATTATTGTGAACTTCCAGACGATACTGCAATATGTCGTAACTGCTTGCGATATATGCACAAAAAAGAGGAATTTCCCTCGCGAATACAGACTTACAATATTGAAGAATGGCGAAGTATATGGCAAAGACTTTTGCATGAAAGTTGCCATATTGTCTGTTTTTCAAAAGCTTCAAAAGAGATTTTTATTAAAGTTTATCCTGAGCTACAAGAAAAGATCAAGATTGAACCACATAATATAAAGGGAAAGTATAGTTATATATATGAAAACAAAAAGAATCAAAAAAAGATTATTGGAGTGATAGGAGGGATAAATATTGCAAAAGGGGCAAAAGTTATAGAAAGTTTAGTAAAATATATAGAACGGAATCATATAGATGCTAAAGTAGTACTCATTGGGGAAGTTTCACAAAAAATAGATTCAGAGATATTTGTCAAAACAGGAAAGTTTACACCTGAAACACTACCGGATCTGATAAAAGCTTATGAAATTTCCGAGTTTTTGCTTCCATCGATATGGCCGGAAACATTTTCATATGTTACCGATGAGATCATGCAAATGGGTTACCCTATTACCGTATTTGATATTGGTGCTCCGGCAGAGAGGGTGAAACATTATGAAAAAGGCAGGGTAATTAAAATTAGTGAGTTATACAGTAGTCTATTTTGGAATAATATAAATGCCTGAAGTTTATTTACATATTGGGACACCGAAAACCGGCACCTCTGCGATACAAAAAGCACTTTTGGATAACAATGAATATTTAGAAAAAAACGGCTTTATGTATCCACAACATACTGTTGATCCCAATGGTATTTCAAGTGGAAATGGCGCTTATTTAATTCACCTAATGTGTATTGGGAAAAAAGAGAAAGCAAAGCTAATATTACATGAATTTTTAAAACAAGCAAAAGGGAAAAATCTTGTTTTATCTTCTGAAAACTTTTATAGATACCCAGAATTGGCGCATGAACTTGTACCAGATGCAAAGATAATCGTTTATATACGTGAACAGAGTGAACAGATCAGAGCAGACTATAATCAGAGCGTAAAACGCCATTATCAAATACATTTTTTGAATAAGGCATTAAGTGCTGCACTCAATAAGAACGATCCTTTTTTCAACTTTGAGTTACTGTTTAAGTGGAAAGGGCTTTACGGTTTGTCAAATATGACCGTTCGTAAATATGCTATGAAAGAATTTCCTGATAACAATATTGTATTTGATTTTATGAACGTATTGGGAGTGTCTTCAAAAAATATGAAAGTTACGAAAACACAAAGAGTCAATGTCTCATATCATGAAGATGCGCTGCGTTTTAAACTCTGGTTCAATCGTTTAATAAAGGGTAGAGAAAATAGGACAAAACAATTGCATGATATGCTGGATTATGCGTTGCAGGCTTATTCTGATAAGGTTTTTAAGGAATCTACCGTGCTGTATCAGACATATACACCGATACAGCTGCAACGAATATATCAGTTTTACAGTCCCTATAATGAGCGTGTAGCAGAGACTTTTTTTACGGGAAAAAGATCTCCTCTTTTTGTACAGCAGAAGTATGATGAAACTTTGAAACCTTACCCCGGATTGTCAGCTAAAAAGATTAAGGAAATAGGTATGTATCTTAAAGAATATAATGTAACGATATTGAAATCAATACAAACAATGGTTCGAGAAACGAAAAAAGGGAATAGTCTGACTATGGAAGCAACACGAAAATTGAAACCATTATTGGTGCTTGAGCAGAATTGAAAGGGAACTGATGTTACGTTTTATCAAGAAAAAAGGAAAAGTCTCACTGTATGGTTTTGATGAACAATCATATTTGGAAGCGAATACAGATGTTTACGAAGCGTTAAAAGAAAATCGTATTGCAAGTGGGCGTGAACATTTGGAGCGTTATGGGTTGGATGAGATCCGGCAGGGAAAACGAAAATTTCATTCTTCGTTTCAGACATTTGATGAGGTGCAATATCTGAATTTGTGTAGCGACGTAAGGGAAGCCGTATCAAAGGGAGCATTCCAATCAGGGTTTGAACACTTTTGCAGTCATGGCTATAATGAGATAATTTCAGGAAAAAGAGAGTGGCCGCGGGTAAAAAAAAGTATTGCCCTTGTTGAAGACCTGACTATGTTCCCGAATGGTATTTATGGGCATATAGAAAAGCTGCATGGTCGTTCCATTGAAGGTTGGGCTGGGGCAGATGCTAAAGAGTTGTGCAATGTAAATATTCTTCTTGATGGAGAATATATCGGGACTGTTACACCGACAATTGAGAGGCCTGATGTATCGTTAGCAGGACAATATACCAACGGTAAAGGCTTTGAAATAGAAATTCCTATTGAGATGATTAGGACTTTTCTTGAACAGAAAAATATACCTGAAAATATAATGTTGCAATTAGAGATGGAAAATATATTATTGCCGAAAAAGTACCATTTCTCAACGCAAGAGTGGTTGCATGAGGTTGCTTTGGAAGTCAGCGGTGATGATTTTTTATATTATGTACCGTTAATTGGAAAGGGAATTGAGCGTTTCTTCTCGTTTGGACAGATTGTAGAGATACTCAAAAAACTTGAAATCTATAAACTGGACAATGCGCTAAAAAATGAGAAAGAAGTTTTGCTCTCTTTGTTGTTGCATTTGCATACGATATCAGAAGATGAAAAACAGGGTTTTATACACTATCTTTCTATTCATCAAGACATACTACTTAGACTTGCCGAATTACTAAAAGACACTCAAAATAAAGCGCTTACAGAGATTGTAAATCGTGTTCTTAATAGTATCAACCCACTTGATGCATGGCAAATTTTACAGCATAGTGGGAGTATGGATCTTTTTGATACATATGCCATTGAACGTAAATTGGAGGATGACAGGCAGATTGCCTATCTTGCAAATCATCCTGATGAGATTATCCCTGCCTGGCAGAAACTTGAGAAACGAGAACGTAAAGAGAAAATGTTCAGTTTTTTAGGTTTGTTTGTTTTTTTACAGGAGTATGACAAGCTAAGGGAACTTGAAATAGATCCGGCTGAGATACTACCTGATGATAAAAAATTGGAGTTAGAAGAAATTCAAGATTGGTTTTTGAAAAAAAACAGAGCATGGGAAAGTTTGCTGGTAACCCTATATCTGCTTTCACTCGGTGTAAGTCGAAAAACCCGCAATCGATTAGTGAAAAACTTTGTTTTGAAACTCGATACTTTTGAGTATGTGAATACTTCTGCATTGTACTGGATTGTTCAAACCAAGGTTGATGCCAGTGAAGATTTTGGATTATTGCAAGAGATAATGCAGATGCTGCATCCTATCTTTGATAAAAAATCACTTTGGCACGACAGTTTTGTGAAAAAAATTACAATGTTATATCTGCATGTGTTGCTAAAGCACCGAAGTGAAAACTTGTTTGATACACATAAACATTACATGTATCATTATCTGTTAGACAGTGAAACAGCACTTGAACAGGAGCTTTTGACAGAAAAATATTTAGACTTGGAAAGTGTACTGTGGCTCAAAAAGATAGAACATTTGAGACAAGAGGCCATAAGGCTGATAGGGGACATAGAAAAGGTTGACAAGCTTATTGATATTCTGAAAACGGTTGAATATCTTTCTCCGGAACTGGTTAGAAAGATAAAATTTGAGATTTACAGTAATGTATTGAATCTCGAAGATGATAGAGAGCTAACAGAACGTGCGGCTTATGGTATGCTGCAAATTGGTGGGGAGTATGACAAGTTTATGGCTGCTGCCAAGCTTGAAGATGAAGATGCTTATGCGTACTATGAAAAGAGGCTAGTGGACAATACCAAAAAAGAGAAACATGAGAGTAAAAACAACTACTGGTACAAAAAAGCATTGCAAACACGCATGCTTGAAGAGGATCAAAAAGAAGCGTTTATTAAAGCGCTGTATACATATATTGTAGACGATACAGCTGTTAGCGAGGAACAGTTGCGGCTTATGCAGCTGTTACTGAGCGAACTTCTTCTCATTGTAGAGGAAAATGGCAATATCGGTATAGATATTAATGAGGTTATAGAAAAATTTGTAGAAATAAATGATGCAGTTTTTGTATATACACAAGTGTGGTTGTATGCATTAAAGCTTTTTGATGAGGATGAGAAAGGCGATTCATCACTTGACTACCAAGAATTTTTCAATGAAGATCTTTGTTATGAAAGTAGAGAGAAAATAAAAGAGATACTGAAAGTTCATGATAACGAAAATATGCCATTGCAAGATGCAAAAGCATTGATGAAGCAAGCAATGGTATTCCCATACACGCTTGTTATGGTGTACAGCTGTCAGGCATACATGGATACCCGTCAAAAAGCCATACGGGAAACCTGGCATCAAAGAGCAAAAGATCTGAAGATTCCCTGCGTGTTTGTAGTGGGTGGAAGTGACATCTCTCATATGGAAGGTGATGTTATGTACCTTGCTGTAGAGGATACTTATGAAAAGCTTCCACAGAAGTCGTTGGAGATGTTTCGATTTGCATATGAGCAGTTTGCATACGAGCGATTTTTGAAAATTGATGATGACTGTTTTTTGAATGTTGATGCCTATTTTAGCGATGATGTATTATTCCAATCAGATTTTTATGGAAGAAAAAATTTAAGAAGCGAAGGTGATACTGACAGGGTTTGGCATCAAAAAAAGTCTTTAACACAAAAAGCTCAAAATGAAATTGACCTTTCTCCTGAGCCAAGTATTTATGCTGATGGAAGTACCGGGTATATGCTGAGTCGTTTCGCTATAAATAATTTAATTATGGCTGCAAATGAACCAAGTATGAAATCATTGATTTCATACTCATTTATGGAAGATAAACTAATAGGGGATCTGTTGAGTACGAGAAACATCAATTTGGTATCAACAAACTTCACTTCATTAGTTTATCGAAAATTAACAGAAAAAATAGAAGCTACTTTTTGGGAATATAATATTCATCCGTCTTTAAAAAATAGTATTAAAGTATTTCATTGTGAACTTGATGAGTCTTTGTATATGGCTTGGGAGTTTTATAAGGGATATTATAAAGAAAAGCAAAAAAAATACTTTTCAAATAGACCAATAATTAATTTTGAGTCGAGTGGATATAGTGAACAGCCATTTGTAGAAAGTATTAGTATAAAACAAGATGCTATACGAGACGCACAAATAGTAGCTATTATGGTTTGCAAAAATGAGAAATATCATTTAGATGCTTTATTGCAACATCATAGAAATATTGGCGTTGATCACTTTATTTATATTGATAACGGTTCAAATGATGGCAGTATTGAGTTGATGTTAGAACAGTATGATGTATCGTTGTTCGCTACAACACAGGCATACAAAAATTCTCGTTTTGGTGTGAATTGGATGGAAGCAGTTTTGTCTAATTTTTGCTACGGAAAGTGGATTCTTGTAATTGATGCAGATGAACTGTTTGTTTTTGATGATTTTGAAGAAACTAAAATAAACAGATTGACTGCATATGCAGATGCGAATGGATATGATGCTTATTTAGCACCGATGGTGGATATGTATAGTAAATGTAAAATTAAAGATGCACATATTGAAGGTAATGTTCCTTATAAGGTATGTGACTTTTTTGATTATCTAAAAACTATGAATGTTAGTCAAAAAAATACATATGGTCCTTTTTCAAATGCAGGTGTGTTTAGTGGTGGATTGAGGGCTCGTGTATTTGGTGAATATAATTTAGCACCGACTCATTCATATCTAAATCAAAAGTTTTGCTTATTTAAATATAAACCTACATTTAGATTTGTTGAAGGAATACATTTTATGGGAAATCATAATCCAGCTCCTATAAAAGTTGGCTTGCTGCACTTTAAATATCATTCAAGATTTTTTAGTAAAGTACAAGAACAGATAAAGAGTGGACAGCATTGGAACGGTTCACAGGAATATAAACGATACTTAAGCAAACTGGAGCATACACCGGATCTTTCTTTGTATGATACAAATATTTCATTAAAATATAAAAGTTCAGTTTCATTAATTGAAGCAGGTTATATGGATAAACTACAATGAAATCAATCATTCCAGCCATTTGCGTGCTTCTTTTAGGCGGTGGAGGGCAGAGTGTAGATATGTATATGCAAAATGCTCATAAAACAATTCTGACTTCAAGGACAGCTGAGAATAATAAAAGTGTAAGTATCATCCTGCCACGGAGTCATAATGGCAGCATGCTTATGGGGGCGAATGCCCTTTACTGGGTTGAAACAGATCAACGCAGGGAGCGGCCAGGGTATTTGGACAACTTGAAGAAATTGAAAATACAGACTATGCGTTTTCCTGGTGGAGAAGTTGCTGACAATTACGATTGGCGTACTAATACACTTAACGATCCTAAGCGATGGCCAACATCAAAAAGTCCTGATGATGCCAAAAAGAGAATGGATTTTGATGAATTTATGCAACTACAGAAGGCATTGGGTTCAGAACCGTTGATTGTCGTAAACCTTGAAAATGGTTTTGTAACGGGAGATTTGGAAAAAGCTGCAGATGTTGCTGCGGCATGGGTTAGGTATGCCAATATTGAGAAACACTACAATGTTAAGTACTGGGAGATAGGTAATGAGTCTTACCTGATACAGACCAGGTATCCGTTAACAGCAAAAGAATATGCAAAAGCATTTAATTTGTTTGCAAAAAAAATGAAAGCAGTCGATCCTACCATTAAGTTAGGAGCTAATGGCCCATTTCATATTGATGGTATTGCAATGATAGATAGATTAACGAAAAATAATCAGAATATCGTGCAAAATATATATTATGGAACTAAAAGAATGAAAGTGTCAAGACAACTTTTGCAACAACAAAAAAGTAAAATTAAGATAAAGTGGTGGAGAAGGCTTTTTCAAAGTACGAAGGGTAACATAGATTTTATAGCGTTACATCGTTATATGATCTGGCTACAATATATGGTACAAAGAAATTCTACTAAAATAACACAAAATAAAGAAGGAGAATTGTATGCCAAGAGGAGGAAAGAGAAACGCATATCCTGAAGATTTCAGACAATCAGCTATC
>JALVWW010000222.1 GCA_027023175.1 Campylobacterales bacterium | reverse complement strand
TTGTCTCTTGAAGTTACAACCAGTATGCTATCGGTAATGGCTTGACCCGACAGCGAAGTGCCCGCAGCCCTAAAAACAACCGGAAGTGAAAGTTTATCGGACAAAAATAAAACTTCTGCAATTTCATTTGAATTATTACAAACAACAACTATCTTTGGAATCAATTTATAAAACGATGCATCATGACCGTAACAGAGCGTGTGCAAAGGGTCGGTATATATCCGTTCTTTGGGTATTACTTCACTTATTGCTTCATAAAATTCCAAATAACTTTCCGGCAATCGCCTCAATACTTCGTCTAACATTTGATAACCTTTGCTTGTTTTATTTCACCCCCATTTTATCAAAACTTTTGTAAAATATCTCTATGTTATCTATAAAAAATGAATTTAGAGAGTTTTGTAAAACATTCGCCTATCTGGATATGAAAGAGTTGATAGAGAATTTTGCTATATTTGGCGGGTATGACAAAAGAATTGTTGAGCTTGATGATGATGTGTTTGAAAATATAAAGCAAAATATTATAAGCAATTATCATTTGCTTAAAAATACATTTTATCAAAACAAGGATAAAAACACTCTTCTTCAAAAAATAGCCACGGGTGATAGAAAACAGTATGCGATATATAGAAGCGGCAGCAAAATAACCCAAACCAAGGGAAGAATTTTACAAAAAGAGCTTTATCAAAAAAATATCATAGAAAAAGAATCTACTAGAGAAAGTGTCCCCAAAAAAGAGAAAAACAGATATTTAAAAAAAGAGCTTCGAGGCTATGTGCCTGAAGACAAGTTGAGATTTGTTAAAAATTTTGATAGATTTTGGTACACTTTTATCTATCCGTTTTCAAAAGAGTTAGATAGCAATATACAAAAGAATTGTTTGGTAAATATAAAACAGAATTTCGATAAATTTGTCAGCCTTACATTTGAAGAACTATCCAACGAGCTTATAAAAGAGGATATTTTCAAGCTAAATATTGTCCAAAGCGGCGGATATTGGGACAGATACACGGAGTATGATTTGCTTGCTAAAAAAAGTAACGGCAGATATATCCTGGGTGAATGTAAATGGACCAATCAAAAAATATGTAAAAATGAACTAAGAAAACTAAAAAATAAAGCAAAATATCTTAAGTTTGATATAGAGCAGTATGCCCTTTTTTCAAAAAACGGATTTAGCAAATCTTTAAAAAATGAAAACGGTATTCTTCTTTTTGAACTAAAAGATTTTGAATACCTCAGGAGAGACACCAATGTTTGATAAAGAGATGCTAGAAAAACTTGACAGTAAAGAAAAAGAGGCTCTCAAAGAGACTCTCAAAGGACTTATCGAGCAAACTTATGCAGTTGAAAACGAATACAAAGAGTTAAAAAACTCATATGACAATCTTCAAAACTTTATAAAGCAGGTTGTTGAGGTTTTGCCAAATGCCATATGGGTACTTGAAAAAAGCGGTGAAATTTTTTTGGAAAACTCTGAAGCAAAAAAACTAAAAGGTTTGATAGATGAGATAACCTTTCAAACAAAAAGTAGTGAAATAGAGTATAAAAATTCACACTATCTTATAAAAACAAGCAGTGCCTATGGAAAAAAGATAATAAGTGCAACTGACATAACACAGGAAAAAAGAAGTGAAAGGCTTGCTTCCATGGGGCAGATAGCAGCTCATCTCTCACACGAGATAAGAAACCCAATAGGCTCTGTCTCGCTTATCACTTCAACTCTTTTAAAAAGAGTCACTCCAAAAAACAGACCTTTGGTAGAAGAGATAAAAAAAGCTATATGGAGAGTTGAGAGAATTATCAAGGCAACACTTCTTTTTACAAAAGGTGTCCAAATCCACAAAACAAAGGTAAATGTCGCTACATATGAAGATGAATTGAAAAGTGCTATCTCGTACTATGCTTTTTCAAAGGAGATAGATTTTATTTTCGATTTGGAAAATAGCGAGATAGAGGTTGATTTTGACCTTTTTTCCATAGTGCTTCAAAACTTTATCTTCAATGCCATAGATG
>JALVWW010000221.1 GCA_027023175.1 Campylobacterales bacterium | reverse complement strand
ATAGTTGTAGCGACTCCGGGAAGATTGAAAGATCTTTTAAGCAGCGGCAAACTAAGAGACTTTAACCCTGAAATTGTTGTGCTTGATGAAGCGGACGAAATGCTTGATATGGGATTTTTAGAAGATATAAAAGATATATTTTCCTATCTTCCCCAAAATAGACAAACCATACTCTGCTCGGCTACCATGCCAAAACCTATCAGAGTACTTGCAGATAAAATTTTGGATAACCCCGCAACCGTAAGTATAGTGGACAAAGATAATGCAACTAACAAAGATATTAAACAGAGTTATTATGTCATAGAAGAGAGAGAAAGAACAGATGCTCTTATAAGACTGATTGACCACAGCAATCCCGAAAAGGCCATTATATTTTGCAGAATGAAGATAGAAGTTGACAGACTTGCAGATACTTTGATATCAAGAGGGTATGATGCAAAAGGACTTCATGGAGATATGGATCAAAGAGCCAGAGACGAAGTGATAAAAAACTTTAGAAATTCAAAAGTAAATATACTCGTAGCAACAGATGTAGCTGCCAGAGGACTCGATGTCAAAGGTGTCAGCCATGTTTTCAACTATCATATCCCTTTTGACCCGGAAAGTTATGTACACAGAGTAGGCAGAACCGGAAGAGCGGGTATAAAAGGTGAAGCTATAACTCTTATAGCCCCAATGGAGTTTAAAGAGTTGCTTCGCATACAAAAAAGCATGGGAGCCCCGATAGAGTTGAAAACAGTTCCAAGTTCGTTTGACCTTCAGGAAAAAGAGTTGAATGACTTGACCGATGAGATAAAAAAGAGTAGCATTAAAGATGAAGCCGGTATCATACTTTCAGCGCTTCAAAATGAGACGGATATCAGTGAAATTGCGCTAAAAGCTATATCACTTTTACTTTCAAAACATTCATCAAAGGGACCTGAGAATATAGGTTTCAGTGAAAAAGAAGCGATGAGACTTTTGGAAAAGTTTAAAGACAATAACAAAAGAAAAAGAGACTCAAGAGGCAAAAGAGATGGTAGAAGCAGAAGCAGAAACCGCAACAACAGAAGCAGAAGTCGCAGAAGATAAACTCTGCGGTATAGATGAAGCCGGCAGGGGCTGCCTTGCCGGTCCTCTTGTGGTAGCAGGAGTTGTTTTGAAGGCTCCTATAAAGGGACTTGATGATTCTAAAAAACTGACTCCCAAAAAAAGAGAAGAGCTTTTTGATCTTATACAAAAAAATTCACTCTACAAGATAATTTTTACCGACAATCAAACCATAGATAAGATAGGCTTATCATCTGCACTTCATAACTCTATAGAAGGGATAAAAAACCATTTTTCAAACTGTAAAATTCTGATGGACGGCAATACAAATTTTGGAGTCAAGGGAGTCGAGTGGATGATAAAAGCAGATGCAAAAGTAGCTGAAGTTAGTGCGGCAAGCATACTCGCAAAGGTAAGTCGTGACAGATATATGATAGAAATTTCCAAAAAATTTCCAAAGTACGGCTTTGAAAAACACAAAGGATACGGTACAAAAGAGCATATAAAGATAATCGGGCTTTATGGTTACACAACTCTACACAGAAAAAGTTTTTATATCAAAAAATTAAAACAAGGTACACTGTTTTAACACATTTATGGTATTATAGTTAAAACCAATATAAGTCATCAAGGAGTACCAAAATGTTCAGAAATATGACCATAAAAAAACGACTTATTATCTTAAGTGCTATAGCTATGGCTACTATTTTTGTATATGTAGTTGCGGTTTTTGTTTCGCAGTATAAGATATATCAAAACTCAAAAGATACTATAAAAGTAGTTGAACTTTCGGTCAAACTCAGTGATGTCGTGCATGAGCTCCAAAAAGAGAGAGGTGCGAGTGCGGGTTATCTTAACTCAAAGGGTAAAAAATTTGCTCAAATTCTAAAAACCCAGATAACAAGTACAGACAAAAAGCTCTCAGCTTTAAAACACTATATAGACGCAAATAACAATTCTTATGTTAAAGCTGCCAAAAAATCAATAGATTTTTCAAAACTCGGTAATGTACGACAAAAAGTACAAAACTTGAAAATGACTACCAAAGATGAAGTAAACTATTATACAAATCTAAATAAAACTATTTTAGATATCATTGCGAGATTTTCCACCATTCCAAAACTTCCCACAGTTAGAAATGAGATGAACTCTATGGTGCTTTTTATAACGGCAAAAGAGCGAGCCGGCATTGAGCGGGCAGTGCTTTCGGGTGTTTTTGCCAGAGATGCTTTCACTCCTTTTTTAAAGCGTAAGTTTATATCGGTGGTTTCTCAGCAAAAAGTACTTTTACACCTTTTTAAAACAACCGCAGATAATAAAATATTGAGATTTTATACCCAAATTTCCAAAGAAAAACCATTCTTGGAAGTTGAAAAAATGAGAAATATAGCATTTTCAAAATACAGTGGTTTTGAAGTAGATGCAACATATTGGTTTAAAACCATAACCAAAAAGATAAATTCTCTTAAAAAAATAGAAAATTATCTTGACAAGATTCTTATAAATACATCCAATAAAATAGCTGATAAAATAATGATACAGATGATAGTTATCACTGTCATATCCCTGCTTATACTTGCATTTTTGGCTTATATATCCAGAAATATTGTAAACTCTATCCTTATTGCAATCGATAGATTTAAGAATGTTATAAGAAGAGTCAATACAGGAGACCTTTCTGTTGTAGTTGACAGAAGAAGCACTCCTAGAAATGAGATGGATATCATAACAAGAGAGCTACATATACTAGTTGAAACCATTAAAGATTTGGTCGGCAGGATAAACAGCTCAGTTGACAGCGCGGCACAAGGAGACTTTTCTAAAGTACTTGTAGATGATGGTTTAAAAGGAGACTTTGCAGTTGCCATCCATATGGTACAAAACGGTATAAAAGCTATGAAGGAGGCAAGTGAAAGACAAAAAGTTATAGCTTTTAGTGCACATGTAAGGTCGGTAGGAGATGTGGGCAAGGGGTTGGCTTTGATTCAAAGAGAAACGGAAAACCTTATAAATGACCTTGATGTTGTATTAAGCAGTTCGGAAAATACAAGCAAGCGTTCAACTGAAAGTTTGAAAGTACTTGAAAAGATTTTGGAAAATATGCAAACACTTTCTGAACAGATAAATGACTCAAATGTTACCATAAATGAGCTAAATGAAATGAGCAACAATATAACTTCGGTAGTTGATCTTATAAAAGATATAGCCGAACAAACAAACCTTCTTTCGCTAAATGCCGCCATTGAAGCAGCTCGTGCGGGAGAGCATGGAAGAGGATTTGCTGTTGTGGCGGATGAGGTAAGAAAACTGGCTGAGAGAACACAAAAGGCTACCAGTGAAATCAATGTATCCATCAACAGCATGAAGCAAGAAACCGGTGATATCGTGTCCAAATCCCAAAATATGATAGAAGTATCGAGCAATGTATCAAGTATAGTAGAAGAGTATAAAAAGACTATGCAGGAACTTGAAAGAAATTCCAAAGAGGCTTCGGATTTGACTGAAGATATGAAAAACCAGGTATTTTTGATAATGGTCAAGATCGATCATATCATTTATAAGGCAAATGCATACAATGCCATAGTAAATGCGGACAAGAATGCCAACTTTACTGATAGTGAACATTGCAGGTTTGGTCTTTGGTATCATGACAAGGGTAAAAAAGTTTTTGGCAAAGCCCCATCATATGTGAAGATAGATAAGCCTCACAAAACAATACACAACAAAGTTTTAGAAAATATGAAATTTATAATAAAAGATGACAAACGCATAGAAAACGAAGAAACAATAGTTGAAAACTTTAAAGAGATGGAAAAGGCAAGCCATGAATTGTATGCTCTTTTGGATGAGCTTGGAATAGAAATGAAAAAGCTAAGGTCTGCAGCTTAAAGCTTCATTGACCAAAAGAGTTGCGGTATTTTCCGGCTCAAAAAGTATGTGGTCCACACTCTTAAAAAGTAACTCTTTTGTATGGGCATCCTTAACATTGGCGATAATATGCAGATGAGGTGAGTTTTCTCTAAGAGATTCACAAACCATATACAGTTTTTCCTCATTGTCTATGGCTACTATAGCCGATACCGCTTCTTTTAGATTGACCGCTTTTTGTATATTTGGCATGGCTGCATTTCCAAATATAGCGAGTACTCCTTCATTTATAGCTTCTTTTACAAGTTTTATATCATGTTCGATAATGATAAATTTTATATTTCTTTGCTGAAGTTTTCTCGATACTATTTTGCCAAGCCTGCCATATCCGCACACTACTACATGATTGGATAAATTAGAGGAGTCGATAAAGTCGATTTCAATATTCTCCTCTTTTAAAATCATATCAGCCAAATATCTGATGTGATTTATGATAAAGGGAGAAATTATCATTGAAATAACTACTGATATTATGAGAATTTGTGTATAAGTCTGTCCTATCAAAGAGGAGTTGCGAGCAAGTTCAAACAGAACTATGGCAAACTCACCTATCTGGGATAGTGCCAAGGCTGTTTTAAATGCTGTACGCTTTTGGGTAAAAAAATTGAGGGTGAAAAACAGAACTGTAAATTTTAAAAACATTATCAAAACAGTAATGCCCAAAATAATAAAAAAGTAGTTTAAAAGTACGGCAATGTCTATTTGCATCCCTACAGTAATAAAAAATACTCCAAGCAAAATATCTCTAAAAGGTATCATATCGGCTTCTATCTGATGCTTGAATTTTGTTTCCGATATCATAATGCCTGCCAAAAACGCCCCCAAAGAGTAAGAAAAGCCATAATAGTGTGCTACCAAAGAACTTCCTACGACTATAAAAAGAAGAGTTGCTATAAAAATCTCATAAGTTTTGAGTGATGTTATATAGGTTAAAATAAAATTTAAAAGATATTTGCCGATAAGATAAATCGTAATCACAACTATAAAAGCCCCATAGGCTGTTTTCCATAAGAGTGCAGAGATATTGGCATCACTATTGGCGAATATACTTACCATGATAAAAAGAGGAATAACTGCTATATCTTGAAAAAGTAAAATCCCAAGAGCTTTTCTCCCATACTGTCTTTGTAAATCTTTTTTTTCATTTAGAATTTTGATAACAATAGCTGTAGAAGAAAGAGACAAACCGCTTCCTATAATGATAGCACCTTTTAACTCTATATCAAAAAAATAGTATGACATCAAAGAGAGGATGAATGATGTTGCAATCAGCTGTAAAAAGCCATATAAAAAAACCTCTTTTTTCATGGAAGATAAAACTGTGATGGAAAATTCCAATCCTATGGTAAACATTAAAAAAACTATTCCAAATTCGGAAACCCCATCGAGCATCTCTTT
This sequence comes from Campylobacterales bacterium, assembly GCA_027023175.1. Classification (GTDB taxonomy): domain Bacteria; phylum Campylobacterota; class Campylobacteria; order Campylobacterales; family JALSKU01; genus JALSKU01. Next base: position 3,679 of record JALVWW010000221.1, on the reverse strand, counting down.
GTTGTGAAGCCCTATGCTGTACAGGTTGGTAAGTATTACTCCTGTGAGGATATAGCCTATGATGGTTGGGAGCCCTATCTTTTTAAGCAGAATATTAAGCAGAGTAGCTATAAAGATAACTACCAAAACAATTTGAAGTATTTGATCCATTTTTATACTCTTAAGGTAGTTTTTCTTGAGGTTTTGAGATATAATAACCCTGGGCATAATCTATACCCAAATGCGTTATTTTGTTTAGTATCTCTTTTGATTCGACATACTCTGCTATAGTTTGGACATTTATAATTTTTGCAAACTCTGCAATGGTTTTTACTATTTCATAGGATTTTGTATCTTTATGAATGTTTTTTATCAAAGATGCATCTATTTTTATAAAGTCAATATTTAATTCAATCAAATGAGCAAAATTGGAATATCCGCTTCCAAAGTCATCTATGGCAAACCTGTAGCCTGTACTTTTAAATCTGGTTATAAAGGCATTTATACTTTTATAATTTTCTATGCTCTCGCTTTCAAGTATTTCAAATACGATTTTTTGCGGATTGTTTAAGTCTGTAAGTGATTTTTCTATGAAGGATACCGTATCTTCATCTTGCATATCAGCTATTGAGAGGTTGATGGAAAATGACAAATGTGGATACTTTTTTGCTGATATGAAAGTTTTGGAAATTATACTTTTTGTAATATTACTATAAAGTCTTGCTTTTTTTGAAATTTCCAAAAAGTGATAAGGAGGTATCACGGTACCATCTTCATCTATTATTCTGGCAAGTGCTTCATACTTTGTGATGCTTTTGGTTTTTATATTGTAAACAAGGTCACTGACACTTGATTGTACTTTGCTTACTATATTTTCAGTACGGTCATTTATCTTATTTATATCTGCTATACTCTCCATATTGTCTCCAAAGCTTATACATTTTTTTTACATATTACTATAAAAAAAGATTATATCATACTTTTTTATAAAATAACATTGTTTTAAGTCAAGTGTTAAAATGATAGCAGTATAATAGACTTATCATATACAAGGAGGTAAATATCTTGAACAGTGTAATATTTGACAACAGTAAAATAACTCCGAGTAAAGTTGTATGCGTAGGTAGAAATTATGTAGAGCATATCAAAGAGCTCGGCAATGAAATACCTGAAAATATGGTACTTTTTTTAAAACCAAATTCTGCTGTAAGCAATGAGTTGAGATATGTCAGCGATGACAACCATTATGAAGGCGAGATAAGTTTTTTAGTAATAAATAAAAAGATTGCAGGAGTCGGGTTTGGTTTGGATTTAACCAAAAGAGAGCTTCAAAGTTATCTAAAAAGCAAAGGTTTGCCGTGGGAGAGAGCAAAGTGTTTTGATGGGGCAGCGGTTTTTAGTGAGTTTGTACCTTTTGTATGCGAAGTCAATGAACTGGGCTTAGAGCTTTATATCAATGCAGACTTGGTGCAAAAAGGCAGTGTAGCCCATATGATTTATAAGCCAAAAACTATTTTAAAAGAGGTGGAAAGTTTTTTAAGTCTTGAAGATGGAGATATTATTATGAGCGGCACACCAAAAGGTGTGGGAAAGTATAAAAAAGGCGATAAGTTTACAGGCAGGATTTTATATAAAGATACTGTTTTGGTTGAACACGAATGGATAGTATCGTAGCAAGCGGCATATAGTAACCGCTTGCTACTTACTGTTGCTACTGTTTTGTTGGAGTCCGTGTTTGTTTAAAATCTTTCTCAGTGTACTTCTTGAGATGCCGAGGTAGTTTGACAGATGTGTTATATTGTCACATTTGTTTAAAAGCTTTTTGTAAAACTCTTTTTCTATTTGGCCGAAAATTTCCTGAGCATTTTCTATACCTTTTTCTTCTATGAGTGTTTGTATGGCTTCTGAGATATTGTTACTTCTTTTTTGTTTGTTTTCAAAATGGATATTCTCTTTTTTTATTATATCTTCATGAGCATTTAAAGCTGAGTTGTAGATACTGTTTTTTAACTCTCTTATATTGCCTTTGTAATATCTGCTTTTAAGTAGTTCCATAGCGTCATTGGATATGCCTTGGATATTTAAATTAAGCTCTTTGTTTGCCTTCTTTATAAAAAATTGTGCGAGTATAGGGATATCCTCTTTTCTTTCCTCAAGACTCGGGACTTCTATCTTTATGGTTGAGAGCCTAAAATACAAATCTTCTCTAAAAGTTTTATTTTCTATATTTTCCAGTATGTTTATATTTGTTGCGGATATTATTCTCCCTTTAAATTTGATATCCTTGTTGCCTCCGACTCTTTTGAAAGTTTTATTTTCCAAAAACCTTAAAAGCTTGCTTTGAAGAGATATATCTATCTCTCCTATCTCATCCAAAAAGAGTGTACCTTCTCCCACGGCTTCCGCAAACCCTATATGTTTCTCTTTTGCTCCCGAAAACGAGCCTTTTTCATGCCCGAAAAACTGAGACTCAAAAAGTTCGCTTGGTATGGTAGCACAATTTACTGCCAAAATATCTGACTTTGAAAATTTTGAATTTTTGTGTATGAGATTTGCTATAAGCTCTTTTCCTGTGCCGGTATCTCCCAGTATCATAACGGGCAGGTCATTAGTGGAGGCAACTCCAATTTTGTTGTAGATATCTTTCATGGTTTGAAAAGAGCCTACGAACTCTTCATTTATTTGACCTATTATCTTTATATCGTTTTCATTTTTTTCGTCATATTTTTTTATTATCTCTTTTAATTCGTCAGGCGTAAAAGGCTTTTGAAGTATGTCTTTTATACCTATTTTTGAAGCTTCTATCATGTTTGTAGGAGTTGTATAGGCAGTCATTAAAACTACCGGAAGTTTGATGCCTTGTCTGATAAGATTTTTAATTAAATCAATCCCTGAAAAGTCATCACTGAGCATTACATCTACCACCAAAAGGTCGATACCACTCTCTTTTATCTGTTTTATAACGTCAAACTCCAATCCACTTAACAAAAGTGTATCATGTCCGACTCTTTTGAGTATCTTTGAAACCGAGTATCTTATCTCACTTTGGTCATCTATGATTGCTATTTTCATCCAATAATCTCCTTTTTCAAGAAGCAAAGCTCTCTTCCAATGGTAATTTTATTACAAATGTTGTTTTATCACTCTCAAGCAGACTTATTTGTCCGCCTGAGAGATATACTATCTTATATATGGTAAAAAGTCCAAGTCCTGAGCCGTTGCTTTTTGTAGTAAAAAATGGCTTGAAGATTTTTTCCCTCATCTGTTTGGGGATGCCGGGACCACTGTCAGCAATTTTTAATACACTCATATCTTTGTCATCACTGTGCCAGGATATCTCTATCTCTCCATTTTTTTGCAAAGCTTCGATGGAGTTGTTTATGAGGTTTATGAGTATCATTTCAAGAGAGTTTTTACTCATATAGACTTTCAAACCCTTATCTATATCATATCTTAAAGTTATATTGTTCTCTTTTAGCTTTGGCTTTATGATTTCTAAAAGTTCTTCAAAAAAGCTTTTGGCATTTATGGCTTTTATATTTTTTTTATCTATGGGTTTTCCAAGAGATAAAAAGTCTATGACTTGTGCATTTATACGATCTAGCGTGTTGTTCACGATGTAGAGGTCCTCTTTGTCTATCTCGTTTTCATCTTGAAGTAAAAGTTTTAAGGGCTGAAGCAGGTTTTTTACTTCATGTGC
>JALVWW010000220.1 GCA_027023175.1 Campylobacterales bacterium | reverse complement strand
AAACAAAAACCTTGTAAAAGCAAAAAATGAGTGGAAATCCATCATAGACAATATGGTCAATATATTTATCCAGACTGATAAAGATGGAAATATCATCAAGGCTTCACCATCAATAAAAAATATACTAGGGTATGAACCAAATGAAGTTATAGGTAAAAATATTATAATCTTTTGGGCAGATAGAGATAAAGCTAAAAATCTAAGAGACAATTTTTTAAAGAATCGACAACCTCCAAAAGAAATTATTGAAAAGTTTAGGCACAAAAATGGAACTATGCTTTATCTAGAAAATTTTATAAAACCAAGATATGATCATAATGGCAATTATATCGGCAGTGATAATATTGCAAGAGATATCACACAGCAGCTAAAGTCTCAAAAAGCATTGGAAGTTTATGAAAATGTTATAAAAAATACTTCCGAAGGTATTATGATAACCGACAAAAACAACCATATAGTATTTACAAACAAAGCATTTTTTGATATTACACAATATGAAGAAAGAGATGTCTTAGGAAAAAACCCTTCCATCCTCAAGTCCGGAGTACATACAAAAAAATTTTATAAAAATATGTGGGAAAGCATAATAAAAAACGGTAAATGGAAGGGTGAAATTTGGAATAAACACAAAGATGACGGAATTTATCCTGAACTTTTGAGTATAAATACTCTTAAAAACAAAAATGGGGAAATAGAAAACTACATAGCAATATTTACCGATATCAGTGAAATCAAAAAAAGTGAAGCCAAGATGAGAAGTATGGCTATGCATGACTCTCTGACAGGTTTGCCAAACAGAACCATGATGTCAAGCATGATGTCTCACTCCATTAAAAGTACAAAAAGGCAACAAGAACTTATGGCGATAATGTTTATAGACCTGGATAATTTTAAAACCATCAATGACAATTACGGACACAAAGAGGGAGATAATGTACTTATCGAAACAGCAAAACGACTAAAAGATGCTCTAAGAGAAGAGGATATTGTATATAGATTTGGTGGAGATGAATTTATAGTAACTTTGGAGCACATAAAAAATAGCGAAGATATAGCAAAAGTTGCCCGAAAACTAAACCAATCTCTTCAAATACCGTATCAAACGAATGATTATACTTTTTATATAAGTTGTAGTATCGGTATAGCAATCTATCCCAACGATGCTTCAAATGTAGATGAATTGATAAAAAATGCCGATGCGGCTATGTATCAGGCAAAAAACAAAGGCAAAAACAGATATTCATTTTATTCGCATAAACTTGGAAAACAGATACAAGAAGAGTTGCATATAGAAAACCTCTTGAGAAAAAGTGTTGAAAACAGTGAGTTTGAGATATATTACCAGCCAAAAATTGACACTAAAACCCTCCACATAACCGGGCTTGAAGCACTGTTAAGATGGAATAGCAGAGAAAAAGGAGTACTCAGTCCCGCCAAATTCATACCGATTGCAGAAAAAACCAGACTTATCATACCGCTTGGAAACTGGATATTGCTACAAGCTTGCAAGCAGATAAAGAAATGGCATGACAACAAAATATACAATGGCAATATATCTGTCAATATTTCAGGAGTTCAGCTTGATAACAAAAACTTTGTAAATTCTATCAAAAATGTACTTAAAGAGAGTGGGCTTTCTCCTTATTACCTTGACCTTGAAGTAACCGAGTCGGTTTTGATGAACGATTTGAAACATTGGAGCAATACACTTGATGAGATAAGAGATATAGGCATAGATATATCCATAGATGATTTTGGTACAGGATATTCATCTTTGTCATATTTGAGAGAACTCCCTGTAGATGAACTTAAAATTGACAAATCTTTTATAAATGACATACCTGATGATAAAGACGCATGCGCCATAGTAAAAAGTATAATCTCTCTGGCAAAAACTCTTTCATACAAAACAGTTGCAGAAGGTGTTGAAAAAAAAGAGCAACAGAAGTATCTTGTAGAAAACGGGTGTGACATAATACAGGGCTACTACTACTCAAAACCTTTGTCAGCCACAGATATGGAGGATTTTTTAAAGTCATGGCATCCCAAG
>JALVWW010000219.1 GCA_027023175.1 Campylobacterales bacterium | reverse complement strand
GAGATATAAAGATGACTTTCAACTTTTTTGTGAAAAAAATCCCAAAGCCATTCCTCTTTTGGAGGTCATTGAAAATGGATACAGGACATCATTTTTAGCCAAAGATGCCAATTTGTTAAATGAACTTTCGCTTTACAATATCATAAAAAACGGTGAAGTGACAGAGCAAGTTAAAGATATCAGTGATTATTATGATAAGGATTTGGTATTTTTTTTGATAGGGTGCAGTTTTACTTTTGAAAACTCTTTGATGGAAGTAGGAATCGAACTAAGGCATGTTAAAAATTGCCAAAATGTTTCTATGTATAATACCAATATAGAGTTAAATCAAGTAGGAGATTTTAAAGGTAAAATGGTAGTCAGCATGAGACCGATAAAAAAAGAGCTTGTAAAGTTAGCCTATGAAGTAACTTCACACTATCCGAAAATGCATGGCTCTCCCATATATCACGGTGACCCTGAAGAGATAGGTATAAGAGATATTTTTAAGCCAGATTATGGTGACAAGGTCGATATAAAAGATGACGAAGAGCCAGTTTTTTGGCCGTGTGGGGTAACACCTCAAAATGTTTTAAGAGATATGAAGATACCTTTTGCTATCACTCATGCACCAGGACATATGTTTGTAACAGACAGAAAAGACAGTGAGTTTTATGTATCTTTATGATCTTTGATAATATCTTGAATATTTTGAAAGATTTGTCTTAACTTTTTATTGTTGGTTTTTATTTCAAAGTCTCCGGTAGCCCTTTCTTTGTAGATTAGTTTTTTCTCGGTTTGATTTTTGTTTTCTTCAAGGTCGATTTTATTGCTGACAAAAGCTTTTATATTCTTAAAAACCAAATCTTTACATACTGACTCCCTTTTTTTTAACTCTTTTAATACTCCCTTTATTAAATTAAGATTATAATTAAATTCCATTTTATAGCCGGGATGGTTCAAGACAAAAAATAGAATATCATTTTTGATATAGACAAAAAGGATAGCATTTGAGAGTCTTGGAGGCAGGAGAGATTTTATCTTTTCAAAGCATTTGACGGTTTTTAGTTTACTATATAAAGGTTGGTTTTTTAAATGACTTATTATATTAGAAGATTTTTTCATGTGATAATTATAGCAAATTTATTTCTGTTTTTTAGCGGATGCGGTTATAAAGCTCCACCGGTATATCAAAACGGTGACAAAAACAATCAATACCTTTCCAAAAATGAAAAAGTAAATAAGGTAAGAAATATTGCAAATATATGATGTATTGATAGTAGGTGCGGGAATTGCCGGACTAAATGCAGCTTTAAATTTGCCAAAAGAGAAAAAAGTACTTATTCTCTGCAAAGAAAATTCATGGGATTGCAATACCTTTTATGCCCAGGGCGGTATCAGTGTGGCAGTTGATGAAGATGATGTAAAAGTTCATATACAAGATACTTTAAATGCGGGAGCCGGGCTTTGTGATAAAAAAGCTGTGGAGATTTTATGCAGTGAAGGGAGAAGTGCGGTTGACTCGCTGATAAACAGAGGCTTTAAATTTGATACTGATAAAAACGGGCAACTCCTTTATACAAGAGAAGCTGCACATTCTACCAATCGTATCGTCCATGCCGGAGGAGATGCAACAGGCAGGGAAGTTCATCTTTTTCTAATGCAAAACAACCCCCATCCTTTGATGTATAAAACTACTGTAGTTAACATACTAAAAGAGGATGATATAGTTTATGGTGTCAGAGTTTATCACCAGGGAAAATTTAAAAATATATATTGTAAAAATCTCATAATTGCCAGTGGAGGCATAGGCTCACTTTATGAATATCATACCAATGCCAGGACTATAAGTGCTGATTTGCAGGGTCTTGCACTGGAGTGTGGGTGTGAGCTAAGAGATATGGAGATGACGCAATTTCATCCTACAGTATTTGTAAGCATGGAAAAAGCTAGAAAACAGCTTTTAAGTGAGTCATTAAGAGGTGAGGGCGCACATGTGGTAAATGAAAAGGGTGAGAGATTTTTATTTGATTATGACAAAAGGGGTGAATTAAGTCCTCGTGATATAGTGAGCCG
>JALVWW010000218.1 GCA_027023175.1 Campylobacterales bacterium | reverse complement strand
CCAAGGATAAACAAAAAACTTTTAAAAGAGCATAGTGAAGGAGTTATCTGCTCGTCAGCCTGTCTTCAGGGTGAAGTTAACTGGCATTTAAATACAAACAGTGAGAGAAACAGAAAATTTGGTGCAAAAGGGTACGAAAGAGCAAAAGAGATAGCCTTGGAGTATAAAGAGATATTTGGTGATGATTTTTACCTCGAGCTAATGAGACACGGCATAAACGATCAGCTTTTTATAGATGAGCAACTTATAAAACTCTCTTTGGAAACCGGCATTAAAATCATAGCGACAAATGATACCCACTATTTGAGACAGGAAGAAGCTGATGCCCATGAAGCATTTATGTGTATAGCTATGAATAAAGAATTTGATGACCCTGACAGGCTAAGACACTCTGTGCATGAATTTTATCTCAAGTCTCCCGAAGAGATGGCAAAACTTTATGAAGATATTCCTGAAGCTATATCAAATACTCAGGAAATTGTAAACAAATGCAATCTCGAACTAGACCTTGGACATCCGACACCTCCAAAATTTAAATTTACCAAAGAGTATGCCAAAGCTGAAGGGCTTGATTTTGAGAGTGATGATGAGTACTTTGAGTATAAATGCAAAGAGGGGCTTAAAGAGAGGCTTAAAAATGTGCCAAAAGAGGAGCATCAAAAGTATATCGACAGGCTTGAAAGAGAGATAGGCATCATAAACAGTATGAAGTTTCCCGGGTATATGCTCATAGTCTGGGACTTTACCAGGGAAGCCAAAAAAAGAGGTATCCCGGTAGGTCCCGGACGAGGCTCGGCTGCGGGTAGTCTTGTGGCATACTCCTTGAAGATAACGGATATCGACCCCTTAAAATATGATCTTCTTTTTGAGAGATTTTTAAATCCTGAAAGAGTAAGTATGCCTGATATCGATATGGACTTTTGTCAGGCAAGAAGAGGAGAGATTATAAACTATGTGGTTGAAAAATATGGTAGATACAATGTAGCCCAGGTTATTACTTTTGGTAAACTTTTGGCAAAAGGTGTCATAAGAGATACGGCAAGAGTTCTAGGGATGCCTTACAGTGAGGCTGATAGAATGGCAAAACTTATACCCGATGAACTTGGTATCACTTTACAAAAAGCCTACGAAAAAGAGCCAAAACTTAGAGAGCTTATAGAAAAAGATAGTGCGGCTGCTAGAGTTTGGAAATTTGCCCTATCTTTGGAAGGATTAAATAGAAATGCAGGAATGCATGCGGCAGGAGTTGTGCTAAGCAATGAAGAGTTATGGCATAAAACACCTCTTTACAAGCCATCAGGCGAAGAGCATCTTGTTACTCAATATTCACTAAAGTACCTTGAAGATGTTGACTTGATAAAATTTGACTTTTTAGGGCTTAAAACATTAACCGTTATAGATAATGCACTTAAACTCATCAAAAAAAGATATGATAAAGAGATAGATTTTTCAACTATAGATGTAAATGACCCGCGTATTTATGAACTTATCCAAAGCGGAAATACTTTGGGACTATTTCAGATAGAATCAAGCGGAATGCAACAGCTCAATGAGAGACTAAAACCTACTACTTTTGAAGATATCATTGCAGTTTTGGCTCTGTACAGACCGGGTCCTATGGAAAGCGGTATGCTTGATGACTTTATAGAGAGAAAACATGGACGAGCAGAGATAACATATATGTTTCCGGAACTCGAGCCGATACTAAAGCCTACTTACGGTGTCATAGTTTATCAAGAGCAGGTTATGCAGATAGTTCAAACCATAGGCGGTTTTACTCTAGGTGGAGCTGATGTGGTAAGACGGGCAATGGGTAAAAAGATAAAGTCTGAGATGGATAGGCTAAAGGGCGAGTTTGCTGACGGGGCTGAGAAAAAAGGCTTTGATAGAAAAAAAGCCGAAGAGCTTTTCGACCTCATCGTAAAATTTGCCGGATATGGTTTCAACAAGTCTCACTCGGCGGCTTATGCTATGATAACATTTCAAACAAGTTATCTAAAAGCCTACTATCCGCAAGAGTTTATGGCGGCACTTTTGACAAGTGAGCAGGACAATACGGA
>JALVWW010000217.1 GCA_027023175.1 Campylobacterales bacterium | reverse complement strand
ATATGTGGGTATCAGTTTGCTGTTTGACGGTGTAACTTTACTTTTCATGGGAAACAATATCAAAAAACTAGGAGAGTAAAAAATAATGCAAAATAAAAAAGCTTTTGGGGTTGCAAGTGCGGTAATGCTAGGTATCGGTTCAATGGTGGGAGCAGGTATATTTATCATTATCGGTCAAGCAGGAGCCATTGCCGGCAATATAGTATGGATCTCTTTTATCTTTGGAGGTATCGCGGCACTTCTTAGCGGATATTCGTTGGCAAAATTATCTCTTAGATACCCATCCCGCGGAGGTATAGTTGAATTTTTAGTTCAATGCTACGGAGAGGGTATCTTTTCAGGCTCTTTTGGGGTACTTTTTTACTTTTCTGGACTTGTAGCCATAGCTGCGGTAGCCAAGTCATTTGGAGTATATGCCGCAACTTTTATGCATGGATACTCAGCCTTTTGGACAAACATATATGCTGTTGGCATAGTTGTACTTTTTGGCATCATCAATTTAGTAGGTGCTAGTTTGGTGGCAAAATCTGAAAATATTATCGTAATTATAAAATTAACAATATTGGTAGCCTTTACGATTGCTGCACTTTTCAATATAAATCCAACTCTTTTAAGTGTTAAAGATATGCCGCCCATTAAAGATATGCTTTTTGCTATTGGTTTGACATTTTTTGCTTATCAAGGCTTTAGTGTTATAACAAATACGGTAGAAGATATGCAAAATCCTGAAAAAAATATGTTAAAAGCTATGGTCATAGCCATACTTTTAGTGGCTATACTTTATGTACTTGTAAGCCTTGGAGTACTTGGAAATCTGCCTTTAAGTGAAGTTATCAAGACAAAAGATTATGCTTTGGCTGAAGCAGCAAAGCCCATATTTGGAGAGTATGGTTTTAAAATCATAGCAGCAACCGCACTTTTGGCAACCGCTTCAGCTATAAATGCATCACTTTATGCAACAACTGAAATCGGCTATACAATGGCAAAAGAGGGAAATTTACCAAAAATTTATGAATACAATATCTACAACTCCAACGAAGGTCTCATAGTAAGCACTCTGCTCATCATCCCTATGATCATATTTTTCAATCTTTCAGAGATAACAACAGTTGCAACTTTAGTAGTTTTGATAGTGCAAGGCTTTACCCATATAGGTCATTTACTCAAAATTAAACAAACCGAAGCAAATCCATTTTTAATAATATCTGCGATCTTGGCAATATTTGGAATAGTCGGCTTAACACTTTTTTATACATACAAACACTCACCGGCTATCGGGTATTATCTTGGTGTCTCATTCTTCTTGGCAGTTATAATAGAGCTACTTTTAAGATTTGTATCAAAAAGAACAATTGCCAAACAGACAAAAAGTTTATTTGATTAAAAAGGCAAATCAATATTTTACTATACTATCTAAAGTTTTTTTTGTTATCATTTACACAAATAGTAAATTTTGAGGCTTTTTATGCAAGAAAATGAATTTTTTTATAAAGACGAGAGGCTTCCTTTTGTTGAGATAAGATATACCAAAAACAGTAGCAAACACTATAAAGAGCATTTGCATGAGACTTTTAGCATAGGTGCTATTGATAAAGGTGAAGTTTTATATAAAGTAAAAGATAAAGAGGCTATGCTAAGACCTGGCTCTCTTGCTTTGATACCGCCTTTTTATATACACTCTTGCAATCCCCTAAATGATAAAGCAAGAAGTTACTATATGCTTTATATCGATAAAGATTATGCTCTCATGATACAAAATACCCTTTTTTACAATGTGGCATTTTTAGAGCCAAATACTATACTTTTAGATAATTCAGCTTTATACAAAGAGTATATGGAGTTAATGAATCTTTTTATGCAAAAAAGCTTTCTGCTTGAAAAGGAGCAAAAACTTATATTGTTTTTAGAAAAGATATTTTTACAAACTCTACATAATAAAAAAGTAATTTCTACCTCCAAAACACTAAAAAATGCAAAAGAGATACTCTCAAATGATTTAGACCAAGAGTTATCGCTTGAGGATTTGGCTAAAAAACTTAAATGCAATCCTTATACACTTTTAAGAAATTTTAAAAAGGAGTATG
>JALVWW010000216.1 GCA_027023175.1 Campylobacterales bacterium | reverse complement strand
GCTTTGGGAATTACAATTACCATGGATCCTGTAATGGATAGAGACTTCGTTTACAATACAATGATAGAGAAAGTTCCTCCAAAATTTGTTGAACTTAATAAAACTGCATTTGAACTTGGCGAAAAATATGCCAAAATTGCTCTAGGCGAGCAATAAATATTATTAAGGGGTTAAATTTAGCCCCTTAATAAATCTCGATTTTATCTCTTCCGTTCTCTTTTGCTTTATAGAGGGCTTTATCAGCCTCTTGGATAAGTTGTTCTATATTTTCTTTTTTATCTTTTGTTGTTATTCCGATAGAAACGGTATATTTTATAGAGCTGTTTTTAAACATTACTCTCTCTTTTGAAATAATGTTTTTAAGTTTTATAAAAAAACCTATGGCAGTTTTTTCATCTACATTTGCCAAAGCTATACAAAACTCTTCTCCTCCAAATCTTGCTACTATATCCGAGCCTTTTGTATTATTTTTTAAAATTGCAGAGAGATGTTTTAAAACCATATCACCTGCATCATGACCATATGTATCATTTATATTTTTAAAATGGTCAATGTCTAGCATTGCAATGGCATATTGATTGTTGTTGTGTAGAAAGTCATTTATGTGATCAAAAAAATACCTTCTGTTGTATAAACCCGTCAAAAAGTCATGATTGGCAAATTTTGACAGTAGCTCTACTTGTTCCTGTGCTTCTAGTGTGTTATTTATCCTGCAAATTAACTCTTCATTGGAAAAAGGTTTATTTATAAAGTCGTTTGCTCCTGATTTTAAAAATTTTGCAGATATTAGATGCTCGTTGCTACCTGTCAGTGAAATGATGGCCAACTGCTGTTTGTTGTATTTTTCTCTTATCTCTCTTGTAAGCTCAAGTCCGTTGATAACGGGCATATTGTAATCAGTTAAAACAAGCTTTACATCTGTGTTGTCTTCAAGATAGTTCAGAGCCTCTTCCCCATGAGCTGCAACCAAAACTTTAAACATATGTTTTTGAAGAGTCTCTTTTATCTGTTTTCTTATCATTTGAGAGTCATCAACTATCATAAGCTTGATATCTCTGTTTTTTGAAAGTCTTTGTATGAGAGAAAATATATAGTTTACATCCTCTATATTACCCTTATACACATAGTCAATAATACCTTTTCCAAGCATTTCTTCTCTTATTTGTTTATCAATGCTTCCAGTAAGTACGATGGAGGGGATATTGTATGAGAGTACCAAGTCAACTACTTCTCCATCGGGTGCATCCGGGAGGTTTAAATCAAGAAGTGCAATAAAAAAATCATCATTTTCTTCTAAGATATTATTAGTTTCTTCAAAACTGTATGACTGTATAACATCAAAGTTTAGACTATCTTCCATTTTTCTTTTTACAAGTTTGGAAAGAGCTTTGTTATCTTCAACCAAAAGTATTCTCTCTTTCATCATTTTAGTTTCTCCTGTAATATTTTTTTAAATTCATCAAAAGAGGGGAGGTTTAATTTGTTTTCTCTTTGTTCTTTGCCCCACATTGGTTCGGGGTAGTGCGAATCTTCTTTAAAACGAGCCATAACATGTATATGAAGTTTGGGTAGATAATTTCCAAACATTGCTATATTTATCTTTTCGGGATGATAAAACTCTATCATTGCTTTTTCAACTGTAAGCATTGTATTTATAAGTAGGTCTCTTGTACTTTTATCACAGTCACTTAACTCTTTACACTCTTTTTTTGGGAAAATTTTTACCCAAGGAATGATAGAGTCTTCTTTTTCGATATATAAAGTTTCATTTTCAAAAATTAGTTTTTTCATATTGCTATCCATATATGAAATTATACTATTTTTAACTTAAGAGATGCCCTTAATTATGAGGTTAATTTAAACTTTAGAAGGTTGCAGGGGGGAGTGTAGCCTTGCCGTAAAGTACGGCAAGGGTTGTTTTTAGTATCTGTTAAAGTTTCTAGGTCTTTCTTCTCTAGGTTTAGCTTCGTTTACTCTCAAAGTTCTGCCTTCAAATTCTTTACCGTCAAGATCTTCTATAGCACTTTTAGCCGCGCCTTCGTCATTCATTGTGATAAAACCAAAGCCTTTAGCTCTTCCTGTTTCTC
>JALVWW010000215.1 GCA_027023175.1 Campylobacterales bacterium | reverse complement strand
GGCGCCCTCCCTGGCCCATCTTTCGATGTCTTCCCAAGAAGCGAGTTTTGCAGGAAACTTCTTCATTGGATTTCCCTTAATTAAGCGGACGGGGGGTTATATTTAAGGGTTTTGCTCCGGATTTTGATTGAGAATTGAAAAGCTTATATCCAACAGTAAATTATTTAAGTGATTACATGTAACTACATATTGTTTAGTCATGCAACACTGCTCTTAGGGGGTTAGATATATGCCTCGTGTGTTGTTAACAAGTTATACATTTAAGTTGAGTAGAACTAATGGGAGTTATTTCCCAGCATCCAAACTTTTTGGACCTATTGAAGGGTATTTTAGGAAGAATGCCTCTAAAAAAATAAAGCTAAATACTAATGGTAGGGATTTTGTATTCGAGGTGACGGATCTTAATGTCAATAAAAAAGATAGAATCATTGAAGGAATAATCAAAACGGGAGATTATGGATACGAAGCGGAACTTTATAATATCACTACTGGAGCAACTAGAACTAGAACGAAGGATGATGCAGAGTTATTGCCTTTTTATTTCCTGTTTTATTTTCCGGCCAATAAACAGGCTGATAAAGGAATAGCGCTACTCCAAAGAATCTACCCTTATGGCATAAAATCCCTACTCAACCAGTCTTTAGACAACTATTTTAAAAGGAATCCACCAGCAAGTTTACCTCGTAGGTTCAGATCTTGTATTCGAAATGAACGCTTTAGCGCCATACAAAGTATTTGAGAAGTTAGAACAGTATCTTAACGAGGGAGATATATATCGTATTGAACTTACACGATTCGAAGTACCCAATGACGTTATGGAACTCCACCTTGTAGGAAATAAAGGGGTACCTGTAAAGACCAAATTAGTGATTGATCCACCAAAGCGAGGCGAGTTTTTTAAGGAACTCAAAAATTCAATTCTTCAAAGAATAAGGGGGTCTACAAATGGTAATAACAATACAGCAGATATTATTAGGGAGATAAGGGATCTAGTGGAAGTTAAAGTTGCTTCCGAAAAGTCCCACAATGATGCTCAGTACCGCGATCTGAAACTCCGTTTAAGGTTACCCCATAACAGAGAGAAGACAGTTACAATATCTAAAGACTTGATAAAAATTAGGCCAATATATGATATAACAAACAGCGTAACAATTGATAGCAGTACTGGACATCCCTCCTTTGAGAGTCTACAGCGGGAGGCCCATGACTTTCTTGAAGGCTTTAAATCATTATTGGGATATTTATAGATTTAACTTCCCTATTGCTTTTTAACTCTCAGAGCTATGACCCAACAGCAGTAGTATGGTGGGGAGTATATGAGCAGGATATCTATCAAGGATATAATTACGGAGGAGATTCAGACTTTTGTGAATCTTGATGATTGTAAGCATAGAGTACACCTTTATGATTTTTTAGAGAATCCTGATCAAGGTGAATATGGATGCAAAATGGATACTAGCGGCATAATGTTGTATTTTGGGCTCCCCTTTGTATTATCCGCCCTTGTAATCTGGAGTGGGCTTAAGCTGTTTGATGTGAACACCCTTCTTACAAGTATGTCAATATTCATTGGATTGTTGCTTAATATGTTGTTGCTTTTATATGATATTACAAGGAAATACCAGAGATCAAACCAAACAGACACTAATCCGTTAAGAGACTTTCTCTTAAAGCAGATTTATATAAATATTTCATTTTCTATTACAATTGGGATTTTGACCATTATCCTAATCTTATTAGCACCAAAACTACCTAGTTCCACAAGTAACGTTAGGGTATCTATCTCATCCTTGAACATTGATATCTTATGTGTCATTTGCACCTCTTTTAAGTTTTTCATATATGGACTAGTTATCATGTTTGTACTGCACCTCCTTGTGATTGTACGTCGTGTTTATTATTTAACAAAAGAGGAATTTGAAGGAGAAAAAAGGGGTGACCTTTGAAAGGGGCACTCATATTTTAACCCTCTTCCAGACGGTTCCCTGCGGCGTGTCCTCGAGCTGAATCCCAAGCTCCCTCAGCTCGGCCCTTATCTTATCCGCCAGCGCAAAGTTCCTCTCCTTCCTGAGCTGGGAACGGACCTCTAT